>NZ_JAUBSB010000004.1:0-218087 GCF_036702135.1 Microcoleus sp. LAD1_D3
AATACTACCAATTGGTAGGGGCCGCCGTTGTACAACCACTCATCGAGGGAAGCTGCTTCCCAGATTGGGTAGAAGTGCAAGCCAATTGCGTTAGATGAGGGAACAACTGCACCTGTGATGATGTTGTTACCGTACATCAAGGAACCTGCTACTGGTTCACGGATGCCGTCGATGTCCACTGGAGGAGCAGCGATGAAGGCGATGATGTAGCAGATGGTGGCGCTCAGGAGGGTAGGAATCATCAAGACGCCGAACCAACCGATGTAAATCCGGTTGTCTGTGCTTGTGACCCACTCACAAAAGCGTTCCCAGACATTGGCGCTTTCGCGTTGCTGTAAGGTTGTTGTCATTTGTTTATGATTGCTTTATTTGGTTTTCAATGTTCGTGACGGCTTTGTGTTCCGCCATGTTAATAAACATAAAGCTTTTATTTCAGTTTGTAAAGACCTTTTAAGAACAGTTTTTCTTATAGGTGTCATAAATTATGCTTTTTAAAAGCCAGAACGCTTGCTGTATAAGGAGTTTAAAAGCTGAATGCGGAATTGGTGGACGATCGCCCACCAATGAAGAATACTCATAATCTACCTGGACAACGAGATTCCAGACTTGCGTCAGTGTTAAGATACATCAAGGGTTGCGATCGCCAACCGCAAAACTCCCATTGACATATATGTAGTTGCACAAGTCCGATCGATAAAAATCCCAAGGAATGTCCCGCACCGTCACCTACAGCCCTGCTTATACTCTGGTTCCCACTTACGAGTGTTTTAACCGCTGCACCTATTGCAATTTTCGGGCAGAACCGCTGCAAAGTCCTTGGCTAACACTTGCAGAAGCCGAAAAACAGCTTTTGCTGCTGCAAACTCAAGGTGTAATTGAAATTCTCATCCTCAGCGGCGAGGTACACCCTCACAGTCAACGGCGAAAAGCTTGGTTGCAGCGGATTTACGATTTGTGCGAACTGGCACTTGCTCTGGGATTTTTGCCGCATACTAATGTGGGGCCGCTCAGCTTTGAGGAGATGGCACAGTTAAAAGAGGTGAATGTATCGATGGGGCTGATGCTAGAACAGCTTGCCCCACATTTGTTACAAACGGTTCACCGACACGCACCGAGTAAAGTGCCGGCGCTGCGGCTGCAACAGTTAGAATGGGCTGGGAAATTAAAGATTCCGTTCACAACTGGTTTGCTGCTGGGAATTGGGGAAAGTGAGGCCGATTGGATTGAGACATTAGAGGCGATCGCCCGGATTCATTCGCGTTACAATCACATTCAAGAAGTTATCCTCCAGCCTCACAGTCCGGGAAATCAACAAAGTTGGGAAGGCGAAGTTTTTGATGCTACAAAAATGCCGGAAGTAATTGCGATCGCCCGCAGCATTTTACCTGATGAAATCAGGCTGCAAATTCCCCCCAATTTAGTTGCACAGCCAAAGATATTGCTGGCTTGTTTAGAAGCAGGTGCTAGAGATTTAGGAGGAATTGGGCCGCGGGATGAAGTTAATCCCGATTATCCTCACCTGCAACACCAAACTTTAACAGAAATTTTAGCAGCATCGGGATGGCAACTCGTGCAGCGTTTGCCTGTTTATCCTCAGTACGATAAGTGGCTGCCGCAGACTTTGCAAACGGCTGTTAAACAATGGAGAGTTAGTCATTAGAAATTCTTATTTCTTAGTCCGCGCAGGCGGACTTCGTTTGACAAGAAGCGGTTTCAACCGCCGAGTGATAAAAATAAACTATTGAGATTTTAAATCAAAGAACCGCCACCATCAATCCAGACTTCAGTACCTGTGATGAAGCTGGAGGAATGTGATACCAGAAATAACACTAATTGGGCGACTTCTTCGCTAGAACCGGCCGTATTATCCGTCAAAGGAATCATGTCTTGAATGGAATCAGGGTCGACTGGAATGCGATCGAGATGGCGCTTAACGGTGCTTTCCTCAATGGCAGTTAGCACCCCGCCCGGACAGATCACATTGACTCTAATTTGGCAGGCTGCGAGTTCTAGCGCCAGCATTTTTGCAAAGGCTACTTGGGCAGCTTTTGAACAAGCGTAGGCCGTGGCACCAACTTTCCTGAAACTTCTGGTGCCATTAATTGATGATGTAATGACAATCGAACCTCCTTGTTTTTTCAGATGAGGAACAGCATACTTAACAGTCAAAAATGTTCCTCTGAGGTTGGTGTTAATTGTCCGATCCCACTCATCGGGTTCTATCTCCTCTATCGGCGACCATACACCGTTAATACCCGCATTTGCAAACACAATATCAATTCTTTGATATTCGTCAAAAATTGTTTGAAATGCTTGTTGCATTTGCTGAGAATCCCCAACATCTGCGGCAATAGCCAGCCCGCAGCCTCCTTCCTTGACCAACTGGCGGACGGTTTCTTGCCCCGTTTCCAAAATGTGATCGATAATCGCAACTTTTGCGCCTTCCTTGGCCATTAAAATGGCTGCTGCATGACCAATTCCCGACCCACCGCCGGTAATAACTGCAACTTTTTCTGAAAGTTTCATATTTTTTTAGATAAATATTTTTTTTTGCGATCGCCTAGCATAAAAATAATACTAGAGAGAGGACTAAATTCCTCACTAGAAACAAGTTTCCGTCATCAAAATCATGAAAGTTACAAGTGGTTTAAGGCACTAATTATAGCGGTAAGGTGTGCAGTGCACACCCTACTTTAGGCAGAGGAGTACGTCACTTTTAACGCAGTTCTTACGGCTGGGGCACCCAGACAGAAACTGAACCAGCGTTACACCGAAAATCCGCCCAACCATCGTCATTAGTTGTGATGGGTTCTTGGATATGTTCGGTGATGTCAATATAAGTTCGATTCGGTTGTCCGACTTCCATAAACTTGGTGCCATCGCCTCCGTTACTGAGTACCACAGCCATGCCGCCCGGATGTTCTTCATCTCCGAGTCGCGTCCAGCCAATAGTGTTGGCGTGGTCGAAGTAATCGTACTGATTGCCGTAGGAATAGGTTTGGCGCGCTAACAAGAATTTATCGAGAATAAACTGATGTTTGTCTAACCAAATCTCGTATTCGTTGCCATCGTTTGCTGTATCCTTATAGTTAGCGCCGTAATAATCCGGGTAAAAAATGCACGGATATCCTTCGCGCCGCAGCAGAATTAAAGCGTAGGCAAGGGGTTTAAACCAAGCCTCGACAACTGATTCTAGGGATTGTAAGGGTTGGGAATCATGGTTGTCAACCAAGGTAACGGCGAGGGCTGGTTGCTGTTGGACGAGGGTGTTATCAAAAATTGTTCGTAAGTCGTAGCTATTGCCGGCTTTGCTAGCAGCGTAGAAGTTGTAGTGGAGGGGCGCGTCAAACAAGGAGACTTTACCATCGGTTGCTTGGATGAAGTAGTGCAAAGCTTCAACTTCATAAGACCAATATTCACCGACTGCAAATAGGTCGCGTTGGGCATAGTGGCGAACGTGTTCCAACCATTCTTGGAAAAATTCTGCTTTAACGTGTTTGACGGCATCGAAGCGAAAGCCGTCAACGTTTGTTGTATCGACATACCACTCACCCCAGTATTTTAACTCCCCGCTGACTTCTGGGTTGTCCATATCTAAATCGCAACCCATCAGGTAGTCAAAATTACCTTTTTCTAAGTCTACTCCTTGATCGAATTCTTTGCCTTTTAGCAGGTAAACGGCATGGGTTTCTGTGTTGTAAACGTTGTAATCAATGGCGTCAAAATGCCACCAATGCCACTCCATGCTGGAATATTTTTTGTCGCGACCGGGGAAAGTAAAATGCGTCCAAGCTTTGATTTTTTGATATTCGCCTACGGTGTCATTCCGGTTGTCGGGATGGAAGGGTGTGGCTTCGGCTTCTTCTTCTGCATCGGCACCTAATTTGTGGTTGAAGACAACATCAGCATAAATCCGAATTCCAGCATCTTGTGCAGCTTTAATCGCGGCCAAATACTCATCTTTTGTCCCGTATTTCGTGCGTACCGACCCTTTTTGGTCGAACTCGCCTAAATCGAATAAGTCGTAGACGCCGTAACCTACATCCATACCGCCGCCAGTTCCTTTATAGGCGGGTGGCAGCCACAGGGACGTAACGCCTATTTTGGCTAAATCTTTTGCAGATTTTGCTAGCTGATTCCACAGGCTGCCGTCGTCGGGGCTGTACCAGTGAAAATACTGCATCATGACGCCATTTAGTTCAGACATATATTTAGTTTTTCCTGTTTTGTTAAATTGCAATCGACATTTATGTTCGTAGCTCGCTAGTTTACGTATGTCTGCAATCTATGGTTAATAAATATCATAATAGATGGGGCTGCTAAAAAGAATCTATCTGTTGATGTATTGACAACAAAATGTAAATTTGATAGTAATTATTTTAGGTCTACTAAAAAATATTAAGTTAGTGGCGATTTTGCAGCAACTCGCTCAACTCTGGTGTTCCAAGTACCGTCGATCGCCAATTCAAGCAATCTAAATCCCGGCGGGATTTCGTCAACTATAATCGGATGGCTTTTGGGTAAAAGTTGGATGCAGGTGCTGGGTGTCCCCAAGTAGGTAACTGCGCCCCGCTGTTGTTGAAATTCTTGGTGAATGTGGCCACAAAGAACGATTTTTATTTGAGGGTATCGATCGACAATTGCCAAAAATTCATCGGCATTGTGCAGCATCATTCCATCCATTATTTCACAGTCGATCGGCAAAGGATGATGGTGCAAGGCAATGATAACAGGTCGATCGCCCGTTTGTTGCAGTTGAGAATCCAGCCAATGCAAGCTTTCTGGGGAAAGCCGCCCGCCGTCGCATCCGGCTTCCACACTCGAAAGTAATAGAAACTGCCAGTTTCCTAGTTTCCATGATTTTTCTGGGGAAAGAGGCGACTGATTTAAGATTTCTGCCATGACTGGGATGTTGTCGTGGTTCCCAGGTATCCAGTAGGCGGGAATTCCGAGGGGGGCGATGAGGGAGACGAGGCGCTGGTAGGATTCTGGTGTTTCGTCTTGGGACAAGTCGCCTGTGAGTAGGAGTAAGTCGGGCGGCGGCTGTATCTGTTGCAAGCGATCGAGAACTGTTTGGAGGGTGCGGGTTGTTGAGAGGCCTTTCCATTCTCGATCGATCTCTGCAAACAAGTGAGTGTCGGTGATTTGGGCGACGAGTAGAGGAGAAACGAGTGTCATGGCTGGTGTTGCGGGCGATCGATGTAGTTCTAGAATAGCCTCGGATGGGTTTTGGGGATATGGGAAAAAAGGGCGATTCCCTACGGGATAGCTGCGCTTCACGAAATTTTTGACAGGTATGTTAAAATTTTCGAGATTTGGTGTACTATAAGAAAACGTCAAATTTCAGACGTGACGGCGGCATAGCCAAGTGGTAAGGCAGAGGTCTGCAAAACCTCCACCCCCAGTTCAAATCTGGGTGCCGCCTTAATTTTTAGTATTTTTAATAAGTCTTAAATGCTTGTGTGACAAGGTTTTTGCGTTTGTTATAGACTGTAAATTGTATTTAAATGTGCATAATTGATTGCGGAAAGTAATGCAAATTTAATGCAATGCAAAAAGTGCTGACCATTAAGACCAGAGTGGGCAGAATAGTGGGAGCTAGCGGACATTAAGAGACCACCTGTTACGGGTGAATGCCATGCTGATCTTGGCGATCGCGTTTGTAAGTTTTTCGCCCGATCGCCCTTCGACTTTTGCGCTTACGATTTGCGCCACGCTTGGGCGATTCGAGCGATTCGTTTCGGGCTAGATTCCTCGCTGGCTGCTAAACAGATGGGGCACAGCTTAGCCACGCATACGCAAACCTATCACCGGGCTCTCAATGAGCGCGAACAGCAGCGAGCTTACGATCGGATTTTGTCGCTGCACGCGCTTTCTGACTACACTTAGATTTTGGATTTTCTACCTAACACAGCATCATAGGGGCGTGGTTGTGCTTACGTGCCTCCCATTACAACAATTTCCACTAACTGTCCTCAAGTATTCTCAGATTTGGCAACTGTCTGATCGCTTGTGGGATGGAAATAATCTGATCCCCTTCGATGTCAAAGTATCTCAGGTTGAACAGTTGTCCGAGCGATTCTGGAATGGAGGTAATCGGATTACTTCCAATGCTAAGCTCTGTCAGATTCGACAGTTGCCCAAGCGCCTCTGGGATGGAGGTAATCTGATTATCAGAAAGGTAAAGCAGTTGCAGATTATACAGTTGCCCAAACGCTTCTGGTATGGAGGTGATCTGATTACCAAAAAGAATAAGGTCTGTCAAATTCGACAGTTGTCCAAGCGTCTCTGGAATGGTTCTAATTTGATTATCGTTGAGATCAAGCTTTCTCAGATTGAATAGTTGCCCAAGCGCCTCTGGTATGGAGGTGATCTGATTACTGTCGAGGTGAAGCTCTGTCAGGTTTGATAGTTGCCCGATCGTTTCAGGTATAGAGGTAATGCGATTTCCTCTGAGGTTGAGTTCTGTCAGGTTTGACAGTTGCCCGACAGCTTCAGGGATGGAGGTAATGCGATTGTAGCTGAGGTCAAGCTTAGTCAGGCTTGACAGTTGCTCTATCTCTCCAGGGATGGAGGTAATGCGATTTGAATAGAAGTTCAGCTCTGTCAGATTTGATAGTTGCCCGATCGCTTCAGGGATGGAGGTAATGCGATTTGAACCGAGGTTAAGTATTTTTAAGTTGGTTAATTCAAGGACAGCATTAGGAAACTCAGTTAACCTATTTCCAACCTGTCTGTCTTCATCTTGGCCCAACAGCAAAGTTTCAAGTTTTATGCACTTGGCAATTTCTGGTGGCAACTTTTTCAACTTCAGCCCCGACAAATCCAGTTTTGTCGAATTCTCCTCAGATGCTTGATCGATTCTCTGCACTGCTTTCTCTCGCGTCATGTTCTTTGCCTCTCAGTGAAATTCATTTTAGTGTGACTATGATTTTAGTCTATCTCTCGTCTATCAAGTTCTTCTTTCCGCAGTAAAACTTAGCTAAAACTGTCCGAAATTTCGGACAGTTTTAGGGTAGTGGTATTTCGTAAAGGACAGAGTAAAATACTCTATTTTGGAAGTCAGACTGGGTAAGACTCCTCGAAAGGTCGATTATTCTTCATCCTTTACGAAAAGACACTACCCGTACTCCTACGCGATATTTGATTTTTTGTAGATGTCTATTGACTACGATCGCAAATCGTCGATCAGTTTTTCTATAGCCATACTTTTTGTGGTTTCATCTGGCAGATAATTAAACACTTTCTGCAAAAATTCTATAGACGCATTTTCAATAAACCAATCTGCACCCGGATTATCCCCAAGATTTAAAAAATACTTTAAACGTTCCTCTATAGCTTCCTTATCTGCTTTATCCAGTTGTCCAACTCGCTTAAGCCACTCCCCTTGCGAATCTTTAAAACAGTTAGCATCAACAGTACATATCTGATGCACTAGAGCGAAGGAATTCTTAGAAAGACCATTTGTGCTTGTAGAATTAATCGGATATACAGTTGGCAAACCTTTATAGGTTTCTTGTGAAGTCAACGGAATCAGCGTCAAAGTTTGGATGTATTTAGATTCATCTTGAAATTGGTCACTTGTCCAAACAATATAAGGATGCTCTCCCCGAAAAACCCGACTCGAATTAATCACCTGAGTGCAAGAAATTGTCTTGCACTCAATCTTCCCTGGTTCATGTATCTCATAAATATGATGATGACCGAGTTTGCAACGAAGAGATACTCTATAGGGATTGATAAAATAAATCCAACCTTGACGCGGTTTTTGTCCAGCCACTCGCTCACCCCAATTCACTCATTAACTTTTCTCTTTCTTTGTACAGATTCAGTCTCACCTGTTCCTCTGGTTCGTGGCTATATTTAACCTCAAGCATGGGAGCAGTGCTATAGACATATTGTAGTAATTGATTCAGTTTATCCTCTCCGGCACCGGCCCATTCTCTCCTGATGTTGTCAAGCATGAGCTTCAGACCTAAAGGTAACTTTAAATCATCTACATTCCCGGCTCTCTCACCAAGTCTGATGAATATACTTTCTCCCTGAGATTCTTGAACAATCTCTTTGCCATTCATTTGATTTAAAACAGCCTCTATGCCTTCATTCCAAGGCCCATAGTAATAATAACGCCAATCTAAATCAGTAAGCTGTTTGTCTGTCCATTTGACCGCATAAAGATCGGCTAAGTACAAAAACTTGATTAACTGCATTTTTGTAATATAGCCTTTTGTTGCGTAGACAAAGTATTTGATCAGGTTTTCTAGCATGGCTTTCCTTCTTTTGATTTCAAAAAGCTCCCTAATTAATCTTATAATTTGTTCGCTCAATTTAACTTTATTCTATTATATCATCCAAAGGAAAGCTTGGCTATTAAACCACTAAAGAAATATCACAATTTAATTGCTAATCACTAATCGCCCCAAAGCAATTAGCAATTAGCAATCTTGCCCAAATTATCACATTTTGCTGATAATTCTCAGCAGGATTTCCACGCCTGTTACCGCTTGCCAGCCAAACAGCCCCAAAAGCACAACATTCAGAAAAATGTGAGTGTTTCTCGCCCAATCATTGCCTTTTTGCATCAGAGGAGTCAGCGAGGCCGAAATGGCAATCATTGCCGTCATTCCCAATCCTGCTACTAAGTGCGGGGCGACAAATAGTTTGCCGTTGTTGATGTAGGTGACAGCCATTCCGCCCACTGCACCCGTAACCATCAAGGCTAACAGCAAAGAACCCATCTGGTGATGCTTGATGTTGAATTTGCCCTTAATTAACTCTTTTTTGACTTCGCCTTCCGCGCTTCTGGTACGTCGGATTTGCAGGCCGAGATACAAAGCATAAAATGAGATGGCCAGCAGTACCCACATTAAAACTGGGTGGAAGAATTGGCTCCAAACTTTCACTGACTGAGGAATTTCGAGATTCATAGTGTTCTGAGGATTAGCAAACATACTTCATAAAACTTAGCATACCAGTCAGGCCGTCTCATGTGATGGTAAAAATATACGGTATGAGAGACTATTATGCCTGCCACTAAACAAGACGCTGTATTGATTCAAGCCGCCAAGACTGGCAACATTATTCACGTCCAAGCTTTACTCGCTAAGGGAGTTAACGCTAACGCCAAAGACTCTGAGGGGACGACGGCTTTGATGTTTGCTGCCCAAAAGGGCTATACAGAAATCGTGCGTACTCTACTAAACAATGACGCTAATGTCAACCAGGTGAGCAGGCGTTTTGGGCTAACGGCTTTGATGCTAGCGGCGGCTCACAAACAGGCTGATTCTGTGCGACTGTTGCTGGCTGCGGGTGCTGATGTTAATGCTAAAAATGATGATGGAAGTACAGCTTTGATGGCGGCTTCTCTGAAGGGCGATATCAATGTTGTGCGGATGTTACTTGATGCTAATGCTGATGTAAATATCCGAGATAAAGATGGAGATTCAGCTTTGAAAATAGCTGCTTTATCCGGTCATCAAGCTGTTGTTAAAGCTTTAGTGGATGGGGGTGCTGTTGCTGACAATTCTATGCTGTTTTTAACTGTCCGTCAAGGAAGCGCAGAAATTGTGCGAATTTTGCTCAAGTGTGGGGCGGATGCTAATGTTAAAAATCTAGAGAGCAAAACTGCTTTGATGCTGGCTGCGACGGCGGGAAATTTGGCTGTTGTCGAGGCGCTGTTGGCTGCTGGTGCTGATGTCGAAATTCCCGACAAAAACGGAGAAACTGCTTTAACTTTGGCTGCGGATGCCGGCAATACTGATGTGGTGCAAACTTTGCTTGGTGCGGGTGCTAATGCGAATGTGAAAAATGGAGATGGGGGCACGGCTTTGATGGCCGCTGCTGCTGGGGGAAATGCGGCGATCGCCCATATCTTACTCGATGCTGGCGCCGATATCAACGCTAAGGATAAAGATGATGAAACTGCTTTGAATTTTGCCGTGGTTGAAGGCTGCGAAGATGTAGTGGAATTGCTCTTAAACCGAGGTGCTAGTGTCGGTTCTAGAAATCGGTTGGGCGATACGCCTTTACTGGTGGCGGCTGTTCACGGCCATAGTGCGATCGTATCGGCTTTGCTGCAAAAAGTAAACTCAAATCGGGCTGAGTTTCTGAATGCTAAAAACTTTGGGGAGACGGCTTTGACGCTGGCTGCGTTTCACGGACATACCGAGACGGTGAAGGCTTTGCTTGACGGCGGTGCTGATCCCAATGTCCCGGCGGATTTGGGGAAAACTGCTTTAATGAAGGCGTGCGATCGAGGTTATATTGCGATCGTCCAATTATTAGTCGAAAAAGGTGCCGATGTCAACTTGCTAGATGATTCGGGCGCAACCGCTTTAATGTGGGCCGCACATCGGGGTTATCCTGATGCAGTAAAGATTTTAATTGATGCTGGTGCAGAAATAAACCACAAAAATCCGGGAAATTATACAGCTTTAATGCTGGCAGAGTTTAAAGGTTATTCTAATGTGGTGAAATTGCTCAAAAGTGCTGGAGCACTGGAGTAAGAATGAAATCGTTTTGAGTAAGGTAATTCTGTCATTCTGAGCCTAGGCTTTGGGAAGTAAAGAAGCTCACATATCGGGACTTACGCACTGTAAGGGTGTGGCAATAATTGAGATTCTTCGCCTTACTCAGAATGACACAATTAGGTGATTAGTGCATCCAGGACACTGAATTAACCTCAATTTGCTTTGCGTACCCAGCCGTTAATAGTAAAGCGGCTATCAGCAAAAGCTTTTGAGGGACAGCTAACTCGCAAAACTTCGTGCATATAGCGACTCAGAAAAAATACGATGCTGTTATTGCGCGGTTCAACGGTTCTGAATGTCTTATCCGCAACATAAAAATTGTTCTCAATTTTGCTGTTATAAATCTGCAATTCGCCGCCTGAAAAAGCCTTGGGTTCTCGATAGAAATAGTAAACGTAAGTAAAAAATCTGCTTGCGGTATCTGGCGAGCCGCTGTCGTTGTGAAGTTTATAAAAGTTGTTGTCATTGTGCATGGTTAACTGAGCTTCTATCTCACCAAGCGGAAATGAGGGAATATTTAATTTTTGCAGCACGTCGGGGAGAATTGCTTTGATGCGATTAACCATCAATTCGGAAAATTCAGGGAACGAGTGGAGTACCATCGAACGGCGGTAATCTTCGGCATTGGTTGAGGTGCTGGTACTCACAAATTCTGATTCTTTTGCTAAGACATATTTAATGAGTTTGTTCTTTTCTGCAGGTGTCAAAAAGTTGTCTATTTGGGCGTAGCGAGATATTAAATCGTCATTTACAGGCGGCGCAGGGGCGGGAATTTCTGGGGCGGGAATTTCTACGGGAGTTGCAGGCTGCTGCGGTTGCAGTTCCTGCAAGTAAATTGGGGGTTCGGTGACTAATCCGACTAGGTTTTCGCCGGGAAAAGAAAGGGCGGAACGACCTCCGTCTATAGGGATTTGAAATAAGGTGGAAAAACCTGGTGTTTGTTGAGTGCGATCGACTAATGTTTTGATCAGGCTGTGCAATAATGGTGTATCAGATTTAAGGGTGACGGTGCATTGATGTCCGCCGGTGAGCAGGATTTTGACTTTTATGTCTTGGGGTTTAATTTGCGGTTGAGTGTAAGTCATAATTTTTTAAGGACGCAACTGGGAATTTGGTACGACATAACAGTGTTGATTGGTGTCATAGCCTTCCAGATCCCCCCTAACCCCCCTTAAAAAAGGGGGGGACAAGAGTGTCTAAATTCCCATTAAGAAGGGGGGGACAGGAGTTTTCTCAAAGTCAACCCCTACTCCCCAACAACCAGGGGGATGCGAGGGGGATCGAGACTTAGAGTAAAACCAGAGATACAAAGAATTTCCGACTTACGTTAAGACCAATAAACACTATTGTATCCCTACAATATGGCACACAATTGAAAATGGGTTTAGGTCTTATTCCTAATGCAAAAAGTGCCGAATATCAGTGAAAACCATTGTGATTCCGAGTTGGTTGGCGGCTTGAATGGAATCTTGATCGCGCATACTTCCGCCCGGTTGGACGATCGCAATTATGCCCGCCTCAGCCGCAGTTTTGACTGAATCGTCGAAGGGGAAGAAACCATCGCTAGCCAAAATCGCTCCTTTGCTTTTGTCTCCTGCTTGTTCCAATGCTAGTTTAACCGAACCGACGCGATTCATTTGTCCGGCGCCGACACCGATTGTAGTGCGATCGCGCGTCACAACGATCGCATTTGATTTGACGTGTTTCGCTACTTTCCAAGCAAACAGCAATTCTTCTAACTCTTGAGCAGTCGGCTGTTTCTCAGTAACGGTGCGCCATTTGCTAGTTTCTTCTACTACATTATCTGACTCTTGCACCAGCAAACCGCCTGCAATAATTTTAACTGTTTGTGGCGGCCCTTGAGTCAAATCAGGCAAAATTAATACTCGAACTTTTGCCTTCTTCTTGATGATTTCTTCGGCTTCCGGTTCGCACCCCGGCGCGACAATACATTCTAAAAATGTTTGAGTTAAGGCCGTTGCGGTAGCAGCATCAATCGGGCGGTTGAGGGCGACAATTCCCCCGAAAGCTGACACTGAATCGGTGTCGAAAGCTTTTTGATACGCTTCAGAAATTGTTGTTCCCAAGGCTGTGCCGCAAGGATTTGTATGCTTCAAAATAGCGGCGGCGGGGGTGTCGGGGAATTCTACGATCAGCCGCCTTGCTGCTTCTAAATCTACTAAATTATTGTAGCTTAATTCTTTGCCTTGCAAGATGGTGCTAGTCGTCCAGCCTGTCGCTGTACTTCCGCTTTGATACCAGGTGGCGGCTTGATGGGGATTTTCGCCGTAGCGGAGAGTTTGCAACTCTTTTCCTGATAAATTAAACTGCTCTGGTAGCGAAGATTTTTCAGCGGATTGGCTGCTGCTGAGATAACTTGCGATCGCGCGATCGTAGTTGGCTGTATGTTTGAAAGTTTCTAGGGCGCATTTTTGCCGAAACTCTAAGGATGCTTCGCCGCCATTTTCCCGCAGTTCTTTTAAATAAGTATTGTACTGTTCTGGATCGCACAAAACTGTCAAATGAGCGTGGTTTTTGGCTGAAGCTCTCAACATTGCTGGCCCGCCGATATCTATCTGCTCAATTGCATCTGCTAGAGTAACTCCTGGTTTAGAAATTGTCTCTTCAAATGGATACAAATTGACTACAACTAAATCGATCGCCCGAATTTGATTTTCATTTAAATCTGCGATGTCTTGCGGTACATCGCGGCGCGCTAAAATGCCACCGTGGATTCGTGGGTGAAGTGTTTTGACTCGCCCTCCCAAAATTTCGGGAGAACCAGTATATTCCGCAACTTTGGTGACTGGGATGCCTGCTTCTTTGAGGGCTGTTGCTGTCCCGCCACTACTAATTATGTCAAATTCAAATTCTTCTACTAGACTGCGCGCTAAGTCGATTAGTCCGGTTTTATTGGATGTGCTCAGAAGTGCTAGACGTGCCATTGGTTTGAAGTTGCGATCGCAAAAATAGACAGGTTATATTCTATACCAAGTCGGGTGGCACGGACATGATTTGGTAATGGCTAATTATGATTATTTTTAAGAAATTAAAGAAGAGTTCGCTTATTTTTGACCATATTTTTTGTCAAACTTATATAATATTTTATACTAACCAGTGGCTTCTAAATATGTAGAACTTGCGCGTGGAACTGGTTATTTTGTGAGTGCAAGGGGGATTGAAGCCATATTCAGCTTGCACAGTTCGTGTCGCTACGTAAGTGTCAATGTTGTTGAAGTTACTTAATAAAACTTAATAGATAAATTAATGGCGATCGCTGTTGAATTTTAACGATGTTTTATGATGAATTCTAAAAGTAATGTGCTAGCATCGGGTGTAAATTGCTCACCCCCTAAATTTCCTGGAAAATTGGGCGATCGCAATACCTTAATCTAAACACTAATTTGGTAGGGTTGAAATATGTTTTTTCAAGAAGCCGATCAAGAAAATAAGCTCAGTAATATTAGCAGGAATCAGAAAAAAACTGCTCACAATATGCCCCATAGAACAGAGTACCAACAGGTTCCCAAAAAAAGAGCCGAGAATTCGACGGAGGCTAACATTTCCGAAGCTTATAGTCTTAGTCTGTGCGAAATGCAGCAGATGGAGCGAGCAATGGAACAGCTAAAGCAGGATTTGAAAGCTAGCGAATCTCGGTTTCGGAATGTGATCGAAAAAAATGCCGACAGCATTGCAATCGTTAACAAGCGAGGACTTGTCTGTTTTGCCAACCAGTCAGCAGAAGCGCTGTTTAACTGCAAAGCAGAGGAACTTCTAGGGCAAGCATTTTTTGGCAATTTGGTAGTAGAAGCTTCAGCTTGCGACATTGAGATGGACACGGATATGATTCCCCAAGTTGGAAAAACAGAAGCAGCCGGAACTCGCGTCGTGCAAACAGAAGTTGAAGCTATTCGCAAGCAAAAAGCAAATGCTGTAGTAGAAATGCGGGTGGTGGAAACGCAATGGGATGGAGAGATGGCTTATTTAGCTACGCTGCGAGACATTACCGATCGCAAGCGCGCAGAAGAAATGCTTTGGTTGTACGATCGAGCTATAGCAGCTACTAGCACCGGAGTTACGATTTCTGACGCCACTGACCCCGAACATCCAATTATTTATTGCAATCCCGCATTTGAAAGCATGACAGGTTATCGGCGGCAGGAAATTATCGGAAAAAACGGCCGATTTTTGCACGGAAGCGATACAGATCCGGCGGCAGTAGAAATAATTCGCCACGCCTTGCAAACAGAAAGCGAATGCAAGGTAATATTAAAGAATTACCGCAAAGACGGAACCGCTTTCTGGAATTGTTTCTCCATATCTCCCGTGCGCGATAGAATGGGCAAATTAACTCATTTTATTGGCGTACAGAGAGACATCACAGAGCGCAAACAAGCCGAAGAAGCCTTGCATAATTCCGAAGCACAAAGCAGAGAGCAATCCGCTCAACTAGCAGCCACACTTAACCAACTCAAAGCCACTAATTCCCAATTAGTTCAAAGCGAAAAAATGTCTAGTTTGGGATTGCTACTTGCCGGCGTCGCTCACGAAATAAACAACCCCGTCAGCTTCATTTACGGCAATCTCGCTCATCTCACAAATTATACTCAAGACTTGTTTCACCACCTCGAACTTTACCAAAAGCACTATCCTACTCCTGTCGCAGAAATTCAACAGGAAAGAGAAGAAAATGATCTCGATTTTTTAGCTGAAGATTTACCTAAAATACTGTCTTCAATGAGCGTTGGTGTCGAGCGGATTTGCCAGATTGTGCAGTCGCTGCGGAACTTTTCGCGGCATGACGATTCACAGATGAAACCCGTTAACCTCCACGAAGGTATTGACAGCACGCTGTTAATTCTAAATCACCGTTTGAAAAGAAAGGGAGAAAACCCGCCAATTGAAATTGTCAAACAATACGGAAACTTGCAGCCTGTTGAATGTTTTTCAGGGCCGATAAATCAAGTTTTTATGAATATTCTTAGCAATGCGATCGATGCCTTAGAGGATGCGAACAGTAGGCGAAATTGTCAAGAAATGGCAGAAAAACCCAGCCAGATTAGGATTGGTACGGAAGTGGTCGGCAATTTTGTAGAAATTAAAATTGCCGACAACGGCCCGGGAATAACTGAGGAAGTCAAGCAGCGCATATTCGATACATTTTTTACTACTAAACCCATTGGCAAAGGCACGGGAATGGGTTTGTCAATTAGCTATCAAATTATTGTAGAAAGGCACAAAGGCGAATTAAATTGTACTTCGGAATTGGGCAAGGGCACGGAATTTACTATCAAAATTCCGATCGCACCTTAGCGCGGAATGTACAATCTGCACCTTACCAAATTGGTATATCGGCAAACAGGCGAGCGGGACTCTCGCACTCGTAAAAAACAATTTTTCTCGTTTTTTATCGTTCCCAGACTCGGGCTGGGAACGCATACTTAGAGGCTCTGCTTCCCCATTGTAGAGACAATTATCAGGTGCTTTTCGGCTCAGCTTACCGCATAAATAGCGAATTAAAAAACCTCTGCACCCTCCAACTTCTTAAAAGTTTCAACCTTAGCCCTCGCCGCTTCCCCGCAAGTCTTCGGCGTCGGAAACATCTTCCCAGGATTCGCCAAACCTTTCGGATTAAACACCTGACGCACCCACTGCATCGTCTCCAAATCTACCTCCGAAAACATATCCGGCATAAAACACTTCTTGTCAGCACCGATGCCGTGTTCCCCCGAAAGACTTCCCCCAACTTTCACGCAAAGCCTGAGAATTTCCCCGCCCAATTCTTCCACCTTTTCCAGCGCACCTTTTACCGAGTTATCGTACAGAATCAGCGGGTGCAAATTCCCATCTCCCGCATGAAATACATTAGCAATCCGATAACCGTATTTCTCGCTCAAACCCTCAATTTCTTTCAAAACATAAGCCATTTGCGTTCGCGGAATTACGCCGTCTTGCACGTAATAATCCGGGCTGAGATGACCCGCCGCCGCAAAAGCAGCTTTCCGCCCTTTCCAAATTTTTAGGCGCGTTTCCGGGTCGCTTGCTGTCGTGATATTTCGTGCTCCGTTATGCTTGCAAATATCAGCAATCCGCTGTTTATTTGTGGCAACTTCCACTTCTAAACCGTCAATTTCTACGAGGAGAATTGCCGCCGCATCGCGGGGATAACATCCAGTTGCCACCACATCTTCCACAGCATTGATGCTGATGTTATCCATGATTTCCATGCCGCCGGGAATAATGCCAGCGCTGATAATATCGGAAACTGATTCGCCCGCTGCTTCTATACTGGAAAAATCCGCTAGGAGAACGCAAATCGATTCCGGCGCTTTGAGAATTCGCAGAGTAACTTCTGTAGCGATTCCTAAAGTGCCTTCGGAACCGACAAATACACCAGTTAAATCGTAACCGGGCATTTCGGAAATTTCGCCACCGACATCGACAATTGAACCGTCGGGAAGTACCAATTTTAATCCTAAAACGTGATTCGTTGTGACTCCGTATTTGAGGCAGTGAACCCCGCCAGAATTTTCGGCAACGTTGCCACCAATCGAACAAACAATTTGACTGGAAGGATCGGGCGCGTAGTAGAAACCGGCGCCGCTAACTGCTTGCGTTACCCAGTTATTAATTACTCCTGGTTGCACGACAACTTGCTGATTTTCTAAGTCTACTTTCAGGATTTTTCGCATCAGGGCAGTGACAATCAGCACGCAGTTTTCTACAGGCAAAGCGCCGCCGGAAAGGCCGGTTCCTGCGCCTCTAGCTACCCAGGGAATTGAGTTGCGATCGCATATTTTGACCACTTGCGCCACTTCCTCCGTAGTTCGAGGCAATACCGCCACGGCGGGGCGCTGGCGATAGCTGGCGAGTCCGTCACACTCGTAGACAATCAATTCTTCGCGGCGCTGTACGACGCCATTTTTGCCAACTACAGCCTCGAATTCTTTAATAACGGGTTTCCAGTTGCGTTCTGTTTCTATTGCTATCATTAGGGAATTTAATTAGGGAACTATCAATAATATTGTTACAAACTTTACTATTTTTGTGCAATTATTTTTCTAAGGGTTGCAATATTGACACAGGGAAGGATCGGCAGTCTCTCGACCGTCGGGAAATTGTTTTTCTTTAGTATAACCGCAGTTTTTGCATTTATAGATTGCCGATCGCACTAGCTGAGTCGGAAAATAGCAAAGTCCGCAGGGCAATCCGATTTTCGTCTCAGCAATATCGAATCCCGGCCAACCGCACTCCGGGCAGAAGTGCTTGAATTTTTTAACTAAATCGAGAGTTGCATTTTCGATGTTTTTCATCCGAGTTGGATTGTACATCGCCCGCATATCTGTTTCGATGTGAACTCGGCCGGTTGACGATTTTTTTAAGCCTGCTGTCACAGCGTCAAAAAGTTGTTTTTCTGTCCTAATGCCCTTGACAATTTCGCCGTTACCGAGCGCAGCATCGCCAACTACAACCACCAGTCCATGTTCGGGAAATCCAGCTTTTTTCGCAAAATCATCTGCTTCTTCTATACTGGAAACTAACTGGTGACTATAGTTAGTTTCAACGGAGAAAGAGTCGCCGATTAGTTCTAGATTGTTGGCGCGATCTAATAAAATTACTATTTCTCTGTTAGCTGGCAGATACGGCATCATTGGGTGAGGGCCGAAAGTACCTTCGCTGGCAAAGGCAAGAGTTTCACCCGCAATTTCTAGGGCTTTTTGGGCTTTCTGGCGAGCTGCTTCTATTTGTGTTCCTAAGCGTTTAACTTCTCTGGTGAAGGTGCCGAATTCGTCTGTATCAAGTGCCGCAGGTACTAGGATATTTACGCCCAATTCTCTTTCCAAAACGGGAGCCATCACCTGTTCTTTCTGGTGCATGGTAGCAAGAATTGCGGTGCGATCGCTCAATAATTGATTGGGATTCACAGGCTCAGAAATATTAGACATATAGCAGCATCATTTCATCACAGAATGCTCAAATAAACCCTTTGACCTAAGTTATCACTTCAGCACTAAAGCGTCAATCTTAAAAGTAGCTAGTTGCCCCCAGTCACTCCCCCAGCTTGACCTCTGAGTACAAAAATTACTCCCGTCATAATTAGCGCCACGCCTACTAACCGCAGCGGCGGCAAAGGCTCGTGAAATATCAGTTTGCCGCCTAAAACAGTAAACAGGTAACTAATTGACAGTAAAGGCGAGACTATGCTAAGGTTTGCCCGCGACAAAACTACAATAAACCCGATCGAAGAAATTGCATACAAAGAAAGACCAGTTACTATCAACGGCTGAGTAGCCATTGCTATAATTTTTTCTATTAAATTAGCAGCGCCAATGGGCCCTAATATTTTAGCTCCTGCCTTCAGACTAAATTGACCGGCGACCCCGCACAATATTGCAGCAAGCAATAACAGAAAAACGCTTCTATTCATAAATTTACTAACCTATAGTACAATCAAAAATTGCCGTTCCCAAAAACCTGAAAAACTTTAATTAAGTTTGGCTAGGTTTTATTCACCACTAATATTTTAAGCAGAGATACGGGAAAATCAAGTATGGTCGATCGCGATCGAGAATGGAACAAATATATGGCAGAGCAGACCAACCCAAGCGGAGAATACACTCTAGAACTATCGATACTCATGCCTTGTCTGAACGAAGCAGAAACTTTAGAAATCTGCATACAGAAAGCACTGAGGTCGCTGCGCGAACTTGATATTGCAGGCGAGGTCATCATAGCAGACAACGGTAGCACTGACGGTTCTCAAGCTATCGCTACCAGAATGGGAGCGAGAGTCGTGCCCGTAGCAGCCAAAGGCTACGGCAGCGCCCTCATGGGAGGCATCATGGCAGCGCGCGGAGTTTATATTATCATGGGCGATGCTGACGACAGCTACAATTTTTCCAACCTCGGCTTTTTTGTCGAAAAATTGCGAGAAGGTTTCGACTTAGTGATGGGAAACCGCTTTCAAGGGGGAATCAAACCGGGTGCAATGCCGCCGCTGCACAAATATTTAGGAAATCCGGTGCTGACATGGGTTGGGCGACTATTTTTTGCAAGTCCCGTCGGCGATTTTCACTGCGGACTCAGGGGTTTTAGGAGAGACTCAATTTTGAAACTCGACTTGCAAACAACGGGGATGGAATTTGCTAGCGAAATGGTGGTCAAGGCCTCTGTATACAAGCTGCGGATAACTGAAATCCCAACCGTACTTTCTCCCGACGGCCGCAGCAGGCCGCCGCACTTGCGAACTTGGCGAGATGGCTGGCGGCACCTGCGATTTTTGCTGCTTTACAGTCCTCGCTGGCTGTTTTTGTATCCGGGTACTGCGCTGATGATTTGGGGTCTAATTATCGTGGTTTGGCTGTTACCCGGTACTCAAAAGATTGGGAGTATCAGCTTTGATGTGCACACGCTGCTTTATGGTGCGATCGCAATTATCATCGGTTTTCAAGCAGTAACTTTCGCTTTTTTTACCAAAATTTTCGCCATCAGCGAGAAATTCCTGCCCGAAGACCCCAAACTCAACAAAATATTTCGCTATGTCACGTTAGAGACAGGATTGATTGTCGGAGTCACGCTGATATTAATCGGAATAGTTGGGTCGTTCTTGTCATTAACTATCTGGAGCGAAACAGCTTTCGGTTCTCTCGATCCTTCTAAAACTCTGCGTTTGGTTATTCCCTCGCTCACTTGCCTGACTGTTGGTTTGCAGATGGTTTTGTCGAGCTTTTTTCTCAGCGTGCTGAGCTTGAAGCGTAGGTGATAACATTAAAGTTACTGCCAACATTCCTCAAAACTAAATCGCAATGCAGGGGAAGTTCAGGGCGATCGCACTTCCTTCGATCCTAAATTGCTATAATGACAATCAGCAAAAAATCTTAATGAAAAATCTATGTCTACTTATAGCGAGGTACTGAGTCAGGCTCAAAATCTCACTCTTGAAGAGCAACAGCAGCTTTTAGAAGTATTGTCAGCATTGATTCGCGATCGGGTAACAACCCAAACTCAGGGTAAACGATCGGAAATTGATGCAGCACTGATTGAAATGGTACAAGATCCAGAGTATCAAGCTCAAGTGCTACAGATGGAGGCTGAGTTTGCGGTAGCGAGTTGGGAAGCGCTGCAATTGGGAGAATCTCCTGTATGAACCGGGGAGAAGTCTATGATGCTAGACTTGAGCCTGTTGAGGGTTCTGAACAAGGAGGAACCCGTCCTGTTATCATCGTTAGTCGAGCTACAATCAATACATATAGCCCTGTAGTTTTGGCTATTCCCTGCACTACTTATCAAACTGGTAAACGAGTTTATCCCACTCAGGTATTAATTAAAGCTCCCGACGGTGGATTAACCAACGATTCTATCGCTATGGCAGATCAAGTACGGGTATTATCTAAACCTCGTTTATTGAGTTTACGAGGAATGCTTAGTGATGAAGCAATACTTCTGCTGAATCAAGCTTTATTAATTGCCTTGGATTTGCCTGGTCAAGTTTAATTGCACTTGAGGAATATCAGGGCGATCGTACTTTGGGAAAATAAGGGCGATCGCACTTTGGGGAAGATCAGGGCGATCGCGCTTTGGGAAGATAAGGGCGATCGGCTGTGATTCTATCTCAACTATGCAAACATCGATCGACCTTTCGGTTGAGGAATAGGACGGCCCAGTGCGTTAGCCGTTTCTATCCACTCCTGCATAATAATCTCTAGATTTTGCAATGCTTCTTGATAAGTTTCGCCATCTGCAGCACATCCGAGCAATTCAGGTAGTTGGGCAATAAATGCCTGGTCTTCCTCACTCCAGTAAAGGATTAGTTCATACTTCATGATTCTTCTTTATGTGATGTTCAACATAAGAGCGCAGCACAGCATTCATTAGAGATTGATAACCTTTTCCTTGGCTTTTAAACCAATCTAATACATCGCTATCAACTCTTAAAGAAATAGCTTGTTTTGTCAGTGGTGTTACGAATTTTGCTTTTGGCCAAAAATTCGCATCTAATTCAGGAATATCAGAGGTATCGATCGCAGATTCTGGAATATTCTCTAATTCTTCAAGTCGTTTGCGCGAGATAGTCATATTCAAACTGCATGATGCTGTATATACAAAACGTATCTACTTATCCTATAGCACAAAGGCGATCGCCCTTCGAGAATACTCCCCAAAGTTCGATCGACCGAAAGCGGAGGAGAGGCTTCCTACTCATCTGCCTCCCATCCTGATTTTGGGCGATCGAAGCGATCGGGGAAGCGAGCGCTAGCTTCAGCAGCTCGATCTCAAAGTAGCTTGACACTATCAAATAGCTTGATATACCCTAAAGTAGGAGATGAACATCAAGTGACGGGAGATAATGATAAAGACTCAAGATAGCATTTTTGATTTGTCGCCAAAAGAAGAAGCTGTACTCACATCAGTCTTTCACCGCGAACGTTACGGCTTGGAGATTATTGAGGCGGTGAAGGAGGCGAGTGGCGGGAAAATTAAACTCGGCTTTGGTTCCCTGTACCCAACCCTCCACAAGCTAGAGGAGAAAGGCTATTTAGAAGCACGCTGGGGTGATGAGACGCCGGAAGAAAGAGGTGGTGCAAGGCGGAGGTACTACAGAATTACAGGGTTAGGTCAGAAAGTTTTAGCTGAAAAACAGCAATTTCTCAACGATCTGGCTGGGCGGGAACCAGCTTGGGGAGGGGTATAAAATGAGCGAGAAAATGTTGTTAACCAAAGGCCAACTTATCATCACCAGCATAAGTATCATCTCATTAATTTTCTTCAGCTTTATTATTGGTGATGTGCTGGGTATAGTCTGCCTTTTCTCTAATCCTAACCTAGCAAAGACGCTATTTGGCATATTTCTGTTTTGTCCTGCCACTTTCATACTTGTTGTGGGACTTATTTTTATGTCTTATGGTATGTATCATTTTATTTTTGGTGCAGAGCTAGGGCCAGAAAAGGGTAGTAAAATGATTCTAAATTCCGTAGTTTACATTTTTTTTCCGGGTATCTTCATTCTGGTGACTGATGTTATTTTTCTCAAAGTCCCATTTGGCATCCATCTGTTGTTTAGTTACTGCTTCTTACTGCTTTTGCTATTTGGAACGCAGGTTTACAGAGGATGGTCAGCCATACCAGAAGAAGATACGAAGGCTCGGTTCATTGCTTTTCTTAAAAATATCATTCCAATAGAATTTCAGGAAGAGTGGCTGGGTGATTTGCGAGAGCAGCATCATCAGTCAATCAAGGAAGGCAAGCCACCCTGGAAAGTAGGTTTCATAACCTTATTCACAGGTTTAGGTTTAATTTTGTCTTACTTCTGGTTGAAAGCCGATAAGTTCGTTTCACGATGGATGACCAGAGCAAAATAGGTTTTCTGAGGATAGACGCTACAGCTAACAAGCAACGGTGGAAATCCCAGAAAAAAGGCACCGCTAACTAACCTGGTGCCTGCATTCAATAAAACACACACCAATTCTAACATATGCGACAGCTCAAACGTTCTCATGGTGTCAGAGTTCCCAACTCTCAACGCCGTCAGTTTTTTGCTACCCAAGTTTTACTGGTCAAGATGGCAATTATTTGCTTTGCAGGTGGTGTGACTATTTACTATCACCAAAATTTCATAGTCGGCACATTCGCGTCAATGATTGCAGGGTGTACTGTAGAAATAATTGACGCTTGCTGTGAAAAAAACAGCGATCAAAAACCGAAAAAAATGTCAAGAGGGTGAGGTAATCTCGCGCCAAAACAACACCACCTTTACCCCAAAACCCTCCCAAAAATGTAAGGACACAGCATTGCTGTGTCCCTACAGATTAAAGGTGATTGTCCGAAATTGGGATGTTTACTCTACCCCCTCAATTCGGTCTTCCACCTCCTGATAAAGTTCACGCAAACGATCCAAATTGTTCTCGGAAGTTTCCCAATAACCCCGGCCATTCACCTCAAGCAAAGTGCTGACAATCTTGCGGAACGAATGAGGATTCAGATTCAGCAAACGCTTCTGCATCTCCTCATCTTGGATAAACGTAGTGTTGACATCCTCATACACCCAATTATCCACAGCGCCCGCCGTCGCACTCCATCCAGTCGTATTCACCAGACGCTTAGAAATCTCCCGCACGCCTTCATAGCCGTGCGACAACATCCCCTCGTACCACTTCGGATTCAGCAGCTTAGTCCGCGAATCTAAACGGACGGTTTCTGATAGCGTCCGCACCTGCGCGTTGGCTGTCGTTGTATCAGCAACAAAGGATGTCGGTTTCTTCCCATCTGCGCGCAAACTGCCGATCAATTTAGTCGGATCAGAGTCGAAATAGTGCGACACGTCGGTTAGGGAAATCTCCGCCGAATCCAAGTTTTGGAAGGTGACTTCCGCAGTTTTCAAGGATGATTCAAAAATCTGTCGGTCTTGTTCCATTGTTCCCGGATTGTCGGAAGAAAAGGCGAAGGATTTGCGAGTTAAGTACATTTCCTGCAACTCGGCTTCGCTTTCCCAAGTGCTGTTTTCCACCGCCAAGTTGACGTTAGATGAATAGGAACCAGAAGCATTGGAAAAGACGCGGGTTGCTGCTTGTCGCAGGTTAATTCCCATTTCTTCCGCTTGCTTCAGGGCGTGTTTGCGGACGAAGTTCATCTCTAAGGGTTCGTCGGCTTCCGCTGCCATTTTCACGGCTTTATCTAACAAATTCATTTGGTTGATGAACAAGTCGCGGAATACGCCAGAACAGTTAATTACTACGTCGATCCGAGGGCGTCCCAACTCTTCTAAAGAAAGCAATTCGAGTTTGTTTACCCGGCCCAATGCGTCGGGAACTGGCTTCACTCCCACCATCCACATTACTTGGGCGAGGGATTCGCCGTATGTCTTGATGTTGTCGGTTCCCCACAACACAACGGCGATCGTTTCTGGGTAATTTCCGCCGTTATCAACGCGCTGTCTTTCTAACAGTCGATCGACTACAACCTTAGCAGACTTAACCGCCCCCGTTGTAGGGATTGACTGCGGGTCCAAAGCGTGCATATTCTTGCCAGTCGGCAAAACATCCGGGTTGCGAATCGGATCGCCCCCTGGCCCGGGGATAATGTATTCGCCCTCTAACGCGCGCAATAATGCGCCCAATTCGTTATCGGCACAAACTTGCTGCAAGCAGAATTCCAGATACTCAAACAGCGGTTTAATCAGTTCTGGATCGACCTTTTTGTAACCCGCTGCGTGTAAGGATTCAATCCAAGGTGTTTTCTTGCCCATGTTGAAGAAATTTAACTTGGAAACCAGGGAAACTCGACCCTCAGCATCGGTTTGTTCCTTCACTAAAGCGGTGACGGCATCCCGACAGGCTAAAGTGATGTTTTGCAGCAATTCAACATCTGCTAAAATGCCTTTGTCGTTGTTCGTGTAGATATCGTCAATATTGCGATCGCAACTTTGAGCAATAATCCGCGACAAACTGACTAATCCGTCTTCTTCCCGGTCTAAATTGGCAATGTTAACCAAAGTTGCGATCGCCTCTTCTGCAGTCGGTGGCTTACCGATCACGTGCAAACCGCAAGGTAACAACCGCGACTCAATCTCCATCAACTTGCGGTAAACCAAGCCAACTAAATTGTCCCGTTCCTCCGCAGTCATATCCGCAGCAACCCCTCGTTCTTGTTCGGGAGGTAAGGCGATATCCTTATCCAAATTCACCAAACGGCATTTTTCGACGATCGCATCCACAATCGGCACACCGCGCCCAGTCTCTTTCAAAGTTTGATAAGAAGCAATTAACTCGCTTAGTTCCTGCAAACCTTTGTACAAACCAGCATTTTCAGCCGGAGGAGTCAGATAACTGATTGTTTCAGCATAACTGCGACGCTTAGCAATTGTTGCCTCACTAGGATTATTAGCAGCGTAATAATAGAGGTTAGGAATCTTGCCGATCAAACTGTCAGGATAACAATCGACAGACATCCCCATCTGCTTACCGGGCATGAATTCCAGGGAACCGTGAGTGCCAAAGTGCAGCACCGCATCCGCACCCCAAATGCGCTCCAAATATGTATAGTAAGCAGCAAAACCGTGGTGCGGGCTAGCAGAACGAGAGAATAACAACCGCATCGGATCGCCTTCGTATCCAAAAGTAGGTTGCACTCCGATAAACACATTGCCAAAATGTTTGCCAAAAATAAGCAAATTTTGTCCGTCGCTGTTCAAATGTCCCGGAGGCGGGCCCCAATTTTCTTGCAACCGTTCCGAATAAGGAGTGAATTCTTCGTATTCAGCTACCGACATCCGGTAAGCAATATTTAATTCGGGACTTTGGTATTGGGCTGTTGCGTCATGAATGACTTCTTGCATCAGTTTCTCGGCGGAATCCGGCAATTCTGGCAAGTCGTAACCGTTACCTTTTAAGGCTTTCAATACTTCGTAAATCGAGCCGAAAACGTCCAAGTAAGCGGCTGTTCCGACGTTGCCTTTATCGGGAGGAAAACTGAAAACTGTGATCGCAACTTTTTTATCTAATTTTGGTTTGCGGCGCAGCATTGCCCATTTCATAGCGCGCTGGGAAATTGCTTCGATCCGGTCTTGTAGGGCGATCGCCTTTCCAGTTGCGCCGTCGCGTCCCGACACAATAATCGGTTCGATCGCACCATCCAACTCAGGAATGGCAACTTGCAACGCAACTTGAATCGGGTGCAAGCCTAAATCGCTATTTTCCCATTCTTCTGTCGTTTGGAAAACCA
This sequence comes from Microcoleus sp. LAD1_D3, assembly GCF_036702135.1. Taxonomy (NCBI): domain Bacteria; kingdom Bacillati; phylum Cyanobacteriota; class Cyanophyceae; order Oscillatoriales; family Microcoleaceae; genus Microcoleus; species Microcoleus sp. LAD1_D3. The sequence goes on from NZ_JAUBSB010000004.1 coordinate 26,247, forward strand.
GCGGCAAAGCCACCATGTAAGGGCAATTTAATTTTTTCAAAGATTCGATCGCCTTCGGGTGATCTTGTTTCGCCGGGCCGCCCACCAAAGCAAAACCAGTCAGAGAAACCACCGCATCAACAATCGGCAGAGGTGTAACACCTTTTGCCCCGACTTCCAAGAAAAAATTCTCAACAGGTTTAGAGAAGTCCAAACCGCCGGCAAAAATCGGCACAACCCGCGCGCCCATTGCCTCCAATTCCTGCACCATTGCTACATAGTGCGCGTCATCTCCTGTGACTAAGTGAGTGCGTTGCAACACTAAACCAATGCAGGGTGCGAGGGGATCTTTTAGATCGGCAGAAATATCTGTACGGGCATTAAACCAGGTCAGATATGCTTTTACATCTTCAAACATCGACGATGCCAAAGGATGCCAAATCCCCATGTCTGGGTAGACAACCGGTTCTTGGAAAGTTGGCTGTGACTGACCTTTGAAGACATATTTATGTGACAGCATCAGCAAGAAGTTTTCCAAGTTTTCTTGGGAACCCCCCAGCCAATACTGGAAACTCAGCATGAAGTTGCGTGCATCTTGGGCTTTGTCGATGGGCAAATATTTCAGCACTTTCGGCAAAGTTTGCAGCAGTTTCAGCATTCCGTCTTGGAAGGAACTCCCGGATTTTTCCTTCCGTTTTTTCATGAATTCGCCGATCGCACTTTTGCTTTGTCCCAACTGTGCCATCGAGAAACTGCCCATTTTATTGAGCCGCATCACCCCTGGCATCGACGGGAAGACGACGGCGACATCCAAGCTGTCGCGCAGCGGTTCCACCGCCGCTACAACTTTTTCTGCCAAATCTTCGATGAAAATTAGAGAAGCAATAAATACATTGGCATCCGCCACATCCCGCTTGAAGGCTTCGTAATTTTCCGGGCTGCGGAGTTCCTCGATCAGGTAGCCACTGATTTCTATTGCCAGATTCGGATTTTTCTGGTTTATCGATCGAACCGCTGCCGACAGGGCGCTTTGATACTGCGGTTCCAGTACGACATAGACCACCTTCATGAGCGATCGCCCCTGCAAGTTTTCCGGCACAACGTGGCGAATGGTGGGCTTGACGTGAGTGAACATCCGGTTAGGCTCCTTTAAGATGCTGTTTTCGCGAATCGGGAATTTTTTTATCCCATAAGCATTTTTACCAGAAAACGCTTGCCATTAGGCGATTTGAGCCTGCACATGACACAATTCGACAAATTTAGGTCAACTTTTCGTTACATTTTTTTATAAATTCCTTGAGCAAATACTCCAATTTTTCTTTACAAAAATTAACTTGACAAATATATATTAATGTGTATAGGATTAATGAGTTGGATAAAAATAATTAAAAATTAACCAACGATTGAGAAAGAAATCCTGAAAAAAGTTCCAAGTTTTGTATAATTGATCAAACTTGCGATCGAGCAATTAACTGAGGGGAAAAAGGCATAATTTGTGAAGGCAGAATGTAGCCTGCGGATAATTGCTGAGTCAAAAAAGTTGACATTTTACCAGGAATTTAACACCAGTTCATAACGTTTGTTTTGTGTAAATTCCTGATCGGCGATCGAGTTCATGGAAAGCTAATTGCTATAAACTCTCAAACTCATCCCAACCTTAAGGGGGAAACATGGCTAACTACGCAATTTTCGACGAACAATTCTACCTGGCCTCATATCCTTGGATCAAACCAGCGATTGATGCAGGAGTAATCAAATCCGGGAGAGAACACTTTGAAAAATTTGGTCAAGCCGGCGGTCTAACTAAAGTATCGCGTTATTTTGACGAAAATGCTTACCTTGCTGGGAATCCAGACCTAGCACCCTTCGTCCGCACAGTCAACCCAAACGCACCTTTTGCTACCGGCCTCGATCACTTTATCCAGTTCGGTTACGATGAAGGACAGCGCCGCACCCAAGTATCGCCTGAGTACAACGAAAATTTTTATTTAGCAAACAACTCAGATGTCGCACCGTTCGTTCAGAACGGAACTTTCAAATCCGGCTTCGACCATTTCATTAAATTCGGAATCCAAGACGGTCGGTTTGGGACTTCATTTTTTGAACCGGAATACTTAAAAGAAAACCCCGACATTGTGCCGTTTGTCAACTCTGGAAACTTGAGAACAGGCCGGGAACACTTCTTCAATTTTGGACAATTTGAGCCTGCCCGCGATGCAACTTTTGTCGGCAGCCGCAGCAACGATGTTTTAACTGGTGTTGGCGTCGGGGATGTCGAACTCGTGGGAGTGGAAGTAGGTCTAGATTCGCAACGCAACCGACAGTATGAAAGCTTTGGCACCAATGAATTCGATGTCTTGATTGGTGCTCCGGGAACCAATACATTCGTACTCGGAGTTCCTGCTACAGCCGGGAATTTTAGCCCGACACCGCTGTATTTGGGTAACGGTCAAGCTACCATTCGCAACTTCGACATCGAAAGCGATTTTATCCAACTGCAAGGAACTTCATTAAACGGCTACAGCCTGATTCCCGTTGGCAGTAATTTGTCAATCCAACGTTTTGGAGACGTGCTCGGCGTGATTGAAGGAGGAGCAAGTTTGAATTTGAGTTTCCAAGAATCTAACGGTAACGGTACTTTCTTAATTGGTTAGTCATTGGTCATTAGTTATTAGTCATTAGTCATTAGTCATTAGTCATTAGCTAAGGACTAATGATTTTTTATTGGTGGTAGGCGATTGTTATATAAAAAAGTACGATCGCACTTTACGTTCTTAAAGGAGCAACAATGAATTACGATATCTTTGACGAACAATACTACCTTTCGCAATATCCGTGGCTGAAACCAGCCATTGATGCAGGAATCATCAAATCTGGAAGAGAACACTTTGAAAAATTCGGTCAAGCCGCCGGCCTCACAAAAATATCGCGGTATTTTGACGAAGATACTTACCTTGAGGGAAATCCAGACCTTAAACCCTTTGTCCGCACTCCCAACAATCCAAATGCGCCTTTTGCTACAGGCTTAGATCACTTTATTCAGTTCGGTTACGAAGAAGGTCGAACGCGAGTATCGCCTGACTATGACGAAGCATTTTATTTAAAACGATACCCCATACTGGCTCCGCTTGTAGAGAACGGAACTTTTAAATCAGGATTTCAGCACTTTGTCAACTTCGGAGTCAAAGAAGGTCTTTATGCGAACACCTTTGTTGAGCGAATATACTTGGATAGCAACAGTGATGTAGCAGCAGCAGTCAGGGCGGGATTTTTCAAAACAGGTGGAGAACACTACCGAGAATTCGGGCAATTTGAAGCAGATCGCAGAGCAGCTTTTATGGGAACTTCCGGCAATGATATCGTCACCAGTTTCGGAGTGGGAAATGTTGACATATTTGGAGTTCAATTAGATTTAAGCAATGACAGAACCTGGCCCTATGGAGGTGGTGGCAGCGATGAATTCGATACTCTGATTGGCGGTAGCGGTCGCGATAGATTTATGTTGGCGGGTACAGTTCGAGGTATAGGGGGTAGTAGACCGACGCCTAACACGTTCCCGTTCTACATCGGGCCGGGTTTTGCTACAATTCGGAACTTTACCCAAGGTCAGGATAGCATCCAGCTTCCAAGGATTTCCTTAGAACAATTATTGATATTTCCCATCAACAATAATCAAGATTTAGCTATCCAAACTAATGGCTTCCCAACTTCTACAAATGGTATTCCCACAACCAGTCGGCTTGACACAATTGCTGTAATTGAAGGCGGCGGAAATCTCAGTTTGAATCTCTTAGCACAAGATAGTTTTTTCCAATCTTCCCTTATTGGATAGAAATCTCGAAGGTATTCAGGATTTGCCTGATTGCTGCTGGGGAGTGCGATCGCACATTCGCAAAATGGGCGATCGTGCTGTTGTGTTTGCCATAAAAAAAATAATAAATTTGGCTTAACAATAATTAACTTGACATCCTTAGTTAGTAGAGTTAGTAATAGTGGGTCAAGTTTAATCGACAAGTAAGCAGACTAAGCTTGGAGCCAAAATTATGACTAATTATGAAATTTTTGACGAGTCATACTACCTTTCGCAATATCCTTGGGTGAAACCTGCTATTGATGCAGGAATTATAAAATCCGGCAGAGAACACTTTGAAAAGTTCGGTCAAGCCGGCGGCCTGACCAAAGTATCGCGTTACTTTGACGAAGAAACCTATCTATCTCAAAATCAAGATATTGCTCCCCTGCTTCGCACCCCAAACAATGCAAACGCGCCTTTTGCCTCTGGCATCGATCACTTTATTCAGTTGGGCTACGAACAGGGTCGCACCCGCGTGTCACCTGAATACAACGAAGAGTTTTATTTGGCAAATAACTCAGAGTTGCGATCGTTCGTTCAGAACGGAACTTTCAAATCAGGCTACCAGCATTTCATTCAATTCGGACTCAAAGACGGTCGTTTTGGGACTTCATTTTTTGAACCGGAATACTTAAAAGAAAACCCCGACATTGTGCCCTTTGTCAACTCTGGAGCCTTGAAAACCGGTCGGGAACACTACTTCAATTTCGGGAAAAACGAGCCAAACCGATCCGCTACTTTTGTCGGAACTTCCGGCAATGACATCCTCACAGGCATTGGTGTGGGGAATACCGAACTGATTGGAGTGGAAGTAGGTATCGATCCCCAAGGCAATCGGCAGTATGAAAGCTTTGGAAGTGATGAATCTGATGTCCTGATCGGCGGCCCTGGGAAGGATACATTCGTACTCGGAGTTCCTGCTACCTCCGGTAATCCCACATCCCGTACACTCTATGCGGATATCACCGGTATAGTTACAATTCGGAACTTTGATAAAGACAATGACAAGATCCAGTTGGCAGGCTCACCCGCTACCTACAGAACAAGTGGTGGTGGTAACGAGTTGTTAATCCTAAGCCCAGGATCTGAAACAATTGGTAGGATTGAGGGGGGAGGAAATTTAGTTTTCTCTGCGACTCAGCAAAAGGGGGACGGCACTTTCTACCTATTCCTTAAATAACCGGAACCTCGGTTATCTCTTTCTCAGTTAACATGGTAGGTGCGTTAATAACGCACCCTACTGAACTCAGATTATAGCAGTTGCCAAATTGCTGTCGATAGCGATCTAGTTGTTCTTCTGCTGGCTCAGCTTTTGCTTCGGCTGTCAAATACCGAGAACCGTGTTCATCGTGCCAGTATCGAACAGTACCATGACACAAAGTTAACAACTTTATTAATTAATTGTACGCTTCAGAAACCTGGTTTCTAAATATCAAAATCATTAAATCCGTAGTATAAAAACATGGCTAACTACGCAATTTTTGACGAACCATACTACCTGGCGCAATATCCTTGGGTGAAACCTGCTATTGATGCAGGAATTATAAAATCCGGCAGAGAACACTTTGAAAAGTTCGGTCAAGCCGGCGGCCTGACCCAAGTATCGCGGTACTTTGACGAACAAACCTATCTATCTCAAAATCCAGATATTGCTCCCCTGGTTCGCACCCCAAACAATCCCAACGCCCCTTTTGCGTCTGGCATCGATCACTTTATTCAGTTGGGCTACGAAGAAGGCCGCACCCGCGTGTCACCTGACTATGACGAAGCGTTTTACATAGCAAATAACCAAGATGTGGTGCCGTTTATTCAGAATGGAACTTTTAAAAATGGCTACAACCACTTTATTCAATTCGGGGCAAAAGAAGGCCGTTTTGGTACTTCATTTTTTGAATCAGAATACTTAAGGGAAAACCGCGATATTGTACCGTTGGTCAACTCTGGAGCTTTGAAAACAGGTAGGGAACACTACTTTAATTTTGGGCAATTTGAGCCTAGTCGCTCTGCGACTTTTGTCGGAACTTCCGGCAATGATGTCGTCACTGGTGTAGGGGTGGGGAATGTCAGAGTATTTGGAGTTGAAGTAGGAAGGGCAGGCTCAATAACGCTCTGGCCGGAAAGTTACGGCAGTAATGAATTCGATACTTTCATTGGCAGTAATGAATTCGATACTCTCATTGGTAGTAGTGGCCGCGATACATTCATGCTCGCCACAATTTTTACGGGGCGCCGTCACGGGATTGACATCGAACTGTTCTACATCGGGCCCGGTTTTGCTACAATTCAGAACTTTACCAAAGGTCAGGATCGTATTCAACTCGGAGGGTATACAGGGTATTTCTCCTATCCCTACATTCTGATTGCCACCAACAATAATCGAGATTTAGCAATCCAAACCAACGGCGGTGACACGATCGCAGTTATTGAAGGTGGCGGAAATCTCAAGTTGAATTTATTACCAGAATCTTCTTTTGGGACACTTTTACTTGGATAGAATTCTCGCAGCTATTCGGGATGTGCCTGATTGCTGCTGTCGGTGCGATAATTGATTGTACCCTCAAGAAACCGGGTTTCTCGAATAAACCCGGTTTCTAAGTCTTTAATGGCGATCGCGCGCTAGCTTCAAAACCTCAACCGCATCTTTGTGGCCCTCCGAAGACGCCCAAATTAAGGCAGTCCAAGTATTATTATCATACGCTTTGATATCCGCTCCTTTATCGATTAAAAATTCCACAACTTGAGTGCGCCCGCTACCTGCAGCACTCATCAAAGCCGTCAAACCAAAATTAGTTTTAGCATTCACATCCGCTCCCACCTCCAGCAAAAGCTGTACAATCTCCGTATGTCCGGCAGCAGCGGCACTCATTAACGGCGTCCACCCGTCATTGTCGTGACTGTTGACATCCGCACCAGCCGCCAGCAATTTTTTGACGATCGCCGAATTGCCAGCCTCAGCCGCAGTCGTCAAAGCCGTCGTGCCTTCCTCATCTTTAGCATTGATATCTGCACGCTGTTCGATCGCACTTTCTACAGCCGCAACATCACCCGTCTTGACGGCATTAATTAAATCTGTCATAAAATCTCCGTTGCATCCTCTCAAATCTTAAATCCTATGGCAGTAGATATTTTAATCCTCTCCAACGGCCCCGGAGAATTAGCAACTTGGGTACGTCCCGCCGTCCAAGCTTTGCGCGAGGAATTGGGGAACGCGGGCACTCAAGCGCGAATCTCTGTGGTGCTGTCCCCCTGTCCGCACGCCACCGGGAAAGAAGCGCAAATCGCATCTTCCTACCCAGAAGTTGACAGAGTGCAAGCACCGGAGCATTTTTTTCCATTCTTATTGTGGGGCAAAACTGCTGAAAATTGGGATTGGTATGAAACAGGAGTTGTTTTGTTTTTAGGCGGCGATCAATTTTTTACGGTTGTTATTGGCAAAAGACTCCAATATCGCACTGTTATTTATGCTGAATGGGACGCGCGGTGGTATCGCTGGATTGATAAATTTGCGGCGATGAAACCCGAAGTTTTTGCTATAATTCCACCAAAATATGCTAATAAATTTACAGTTGTAGGAGATTTAATTGCGGAAGTAGCTCGTTCCCAGGCTGTTCCTGGAAACGCATATCCAGAGGCTCTGCCTCGTACAAAAATAGAATTAATTGGATTGTTGCCCGGTTCTAAAGCGGCCAAATTAGCTTTAGGTGTACCGTTATGTTTGTCGATCGCCCAATCCATCCACCGCATCCGCCCTGAAACTCGCTTTGTAATTCCCGTTGCTCCTACCATAGATGTGCAAACTCTAGCACGTTTTGCCGACCCTGAACAAAATCCTTGCCTGCATTTATTTGAAAACGCCAGCGCCGAACTTCAGTTAACAGAAACGCCGTTTTTGCAGACAGCAAATAACTTGCAAGTAGAACTTTGGACGCAGACACCAGCCTACGATTTGCTATCAGAATGCAGCCTGTGTTTAACTACTGTGGGAGCGAATACTGCCGAATTGGGTTCGTTAGCCGTACCGATGATTGTTTTGATTCCGACGCAGCAATTGGATGCGATGAGAGCTTGGGACGGATTGCCGGGATTGCTGGCAAATTTGCCGTTAGTGGGTTCAGTTTTTGCGACTGCGATTAATTGGCTAATCTGGCAATTGGGAAAGGGAAAGCTTTATGCTTGGCCGAATATTTGGGCACAGGAAGAGATTGTGCCGGAGTTAATTGGGAAGCTGGAACCGGATGCTGTGGCTCAATTGGCGATCGACTATTTGAGCCATCCTGAAAAATTAGCACAAATGGGCGATCGTTTGCGTGCGGTTCGAGGAGAATCGGGTGCGGCGAAAAAAATTGCTGAATTGGTGTGTGAAGAAATTGAGGTGCAATCTAATTGTCATAAGAATTAGATTTTTTTATTTTTAACCGCAGATGAACCCAGATGAACGCAGGTTTAATCCAGATTAATTGGTGAAAACAGGCAAAAGAAAGTTTATTTTCTCTTGCCTGCTTATTATCCCAAAACTCGATTTGCTTTCAAGTTAAGCTCGATCGTGCTTAGCAATCACCCAAACAGCGTGAATGATGCCGGGAATAAAGCCCAAAAACGTGAGAACCAGGTTAATCCAAAAATCTGTACCGATGCCGACAGTCAAAAATACGCCCAACGGGGGAAGAAAAATTGCAGCGACTATGCGAATTAAATTGTCCATCTCAGTTACTCCAAACGACTTTTCTCTTTCAATTTAACTTCACTGACTGACAGAGCCTTTCCCGAAAAATTTAGGCGGTGCTGCCATAGTGTAAACTTCGGTTTCTGCGGCGATTACCTGCCGCAAGTGACCTGGAACTTGCATCAACCCCAACAGTGTAATCCCGTCGAACATCCGCAACCCGCCAGTTGTTTTCTCGGCGAGTAATTTGTCAGTAACTTCGGGTTCGGGCCGCGTATTTATTTCTTGAGTTGAAGCTACGGCAAAACCCCAAGGAGCTCCGTAAGTAGAAATAAAGCTGGTGCAGGATTGAACGTTGGGGAAAACCGATTTCAGGGTATTGACAATGCGAGCGTGCATTTTCATTTCAGCCGGAGAAACGGGGCCCGCTTGCACTACGAAATATCCGTTAGGCGACATTACGTTGCGAACTTTCTCAAAATACTCCTTTGTAAACAACTGGAAAGATGGGCCTTCTTCGATGGGATCGGACAAGTCAGAAATGACAATATCCCAATCTTTGTCTGTGTTGTCTAAATAGTCCAAAGCATCGCCGATTACTACTTCGCAGCGGGGGTCGTCAAAGGCGTTTTGGTGCATTTCTGGCAGGTGTTCGCGGCAAGCTTCTACTACTTCGCCGTCAATATCGATCATCACGACTTTTTCAACTGTTTTCCAGCGCAGCACTTCTCTAATTGTAGCTCCTTCTCCGCCGCCGAGAACTAGCACTTTTTTGGGGGAGCCGTGACAAATCATGGCTGGGTGCACCAGGGGTTCGTGGTACAGAAACTCGTCGCCTGTACAAGATTGCCATTTGCCGTCCAAAACTAAGCCTTTGCCGTAGGTACCGGTCTGAACTACGTACATTTCTTGATAGGCTGTTTTCTTGTAAGCGAGCACCGCGATGATGCCGTGAACGTAAATATCCCAAGGGGTAATGTACTCGCTCATCCAAAAGTCTGCACGAACTTCGCTACCTGACATCAATTACTCTCCAAATATAAACTGCTGTGTCGATGTTGTCACAAGTAGTAGTTCTTAGCACAAAATGGTGCGGGTGTGTGAGTACGATCGACACATTAAAGTGAGATTTCTCCGCAATGCTATAGTGTGGTTGCGTTCTGGGAGAGAGCAATTAGCTTGTTACTAGAGATTGCTTGTGGGCGATCGCGCGCCCAGTCGATCGCACTTTTCCCGTCGCCCCCGGTCGATCGCACTCACATTTAATATTTTCGCTTTGCATTGCCGACGGGTTTTATACAAAGGTTGTCTGAATCGGGCAATTTTTCGCGCTGGGCCCGCCTTTATAAGTTTGCGATCGCCCTTGGGAATTTTGGTAGCTGGTATTGCCCACGAAATCAACAATCCCGTCAACTTCATCTATGGCAATATTACCTATGTCAATGACTACGCAGGCGACATTTTAAAATTGCTCGCAATGTACCAGGATCGGTATCCCGAAGCAGATACAGAGATTGAAGTTTTTCTAGAAAAAATTGACATCGACTTTCTGCGCGAAGATTTGTTGAAAACTCTTTCGTCAATGAAAGTTGGCTCCGATCGCATCCGCGAAATTGTGTTGACTTTACGCAACTTGGCGCGGTAGAATAAGGTGAAAAAAAACCAGTTAACATTCACGAAAGAATTGACAGCACCTTGTTAATTGTGCAGCATTTAACTAAAGAAAAACCAGGGAACCCGGCTATAAAAGTTGTTAAAAATTATGGAAATTTACCGAAATAGAATGTTATCCTGGGGAATTAAATTAGGTATTTATGAACAGCATTAATAATGCTAGTGATGTGCTGCCATAGCGAGAAAACAAGTGTTATTTAGGGGGGAGATAGAAGCCAAGCCCCTTCATATTGTTGTAATTAAGACTTCTATTATTTCCCATAATTGGCTCAGAATTAGCATCAAAGATAATGGTTTGGGAATAAATGAAGCTGTGAAATGTAAAATTCTTGATCCGTTTTTTACCACCAAACAAGTTGGTTATGGGACAGGTTTGGGATTTTCAATTAGCTATCAGATTGTTGTGGAAAAACACGGCGGGAATTTGGAGTGCATATCCGCAATTGGAGAAGGGACTGAATTGGCGATCGAGATTCCGATGGCCAATTCCCGCAGCTAAGAGCGATCGATCGAGCTAAACTGAGGGATAATGAAAACTCCCTTTGACCGCGGCTCCTCCTAGTTTGATGTGCAACCCTATGTCTACTGTCACTTTTGGTTTGTCAACCCCTATAGCGGCAGAGGCCGGGGCATCCTACGGCAGCAGCGAACCGCCCCAGTGCCCCACCGTGCAAGCAGAGTGGATCGAGGTATTGGTGGACTCTCCTTTCAGGGTTGCGGGGGACTCGCCTGGGGAGGAAAACAAGTTATTTACCTATCGTTTACCTGCGGAACTTACCGTGCAACCAGGGGATATTTTGAGTGTACCCTTTGGCAGTCAACAGGTAGGGGCGATCGCGATTCGGTTCATTTCTCAACTGCCGGCAGACTTAGATCCGGCGCGAGTTAAAGATGTCGAAGATGTTGTCAGTGCGGGTTTTTTCCCGCCTAATTACTGGGAATTGCTCGATCGCACTGCCACCTATTATTGCACACCTTTAATTCAAGTAATTAGAGCCTCCTTGCCACCCGGTTTGTTAAGCCGTTCCGTGCGCCGAATTCGCTTAATTAAGGACGCAATTTCTCCCAATGCCGAAACATTTCTCAATCCCGCAGCCAGTCAAATTTTGCAATTGCTGCAAGCTCAAAAAAACGGCGATTACACTTGGCAATACCTCCAGCGACAAGTCAAGGGAAGTTATCGGGGATTGAAAGATTTATTGAAACGCGGTTGGGTAGAAAGTTATTTAGAACCTCCCACTCCTCCGAAACCACAACTCAAACCGGCAGTGACATTAATTGCTAGTGCATTTGGCACAGATTTAACCAAGCGGCAACAAGAAGTATTGGAAGTTTTGCGGCGTGGCGGCGGTGAAATGTGGATGAACGATTTGCTGAGAATTTGCAGCGCGAGTCCTTCGGTTGTCAAAAATTTGGAACAAAAAGGTAGCGTTGTTATCGATCAAAGGGAAGTTCTCAGGGGCGATCGCGGAATTTCTCAATTGCCAGATGCACCAAAAACTTTAACTCATTTTCAAGCTGAAGCTTTAGCGTTTATTAACTCTTTTTCGGGATTCCGTCAAGTGCTGCTGCACGGCGTTACAGGTTCGGGGAAAACCGAAGTGTATTTGCAGGCGATCGCCCCAATCTTAGCCAGCGGCAAATCCGCCCTCGTACTCGTTCCCGAAATCGGTTTGACACCGCAACTTACCGATCGATTCCGCGCCCGTTTTGGCGAGCAAATTTGCGTGTACCACAGCGCCCTATCCGACGGCGAACGTTACGATACATGGCGACAGATGCTGACTGGAGCCCCGCAAATTGTCATCGGCACGCGATCGGCTATTTTTGCGCCATTACCTCACCTCGGCTTAATTATCCTCGACGAAGAACACGACAGCAGCTTCAAACAAGACCAACCAGCCCCCTGCTACCACGCCCGCACCGTTGCCAAATGGCGCGCCGAATTAGAAAATTGTCCCTTAATTTTAGGTTCCGCAACGCCAGCCTTAGAGACTTTGGTGGGGACGCGCCGAGATTATTACTCGTTACCAAATATCCATTATTTATCATTACCCGATCGCATTTATTCCCGCCCGATGCCGCCTGTGGAAATAGTCGATATGCGCCAAGAATTGCGGCAAGGAAACCGCTCAATTTTCAGCGCTTCCCTGCAAAACGCGCTGGAACAATTGCAAGCAAGACAACAGCAAGGTATTCTATTTATTCACAGAAGAGGACACAGTACCTTTGTCTCTTGTCGAAGTTGCGGCTATGTGATGGAATGCCCGAACTGCGATGTTTCGCTTTCTTATCACCACGTCGGCGAAGGAACAGCAGAAATATTGCGCTGTCACTACTGCAACCACACGGAACGACACCCTCAAAACTGCCCGGAATGCAGTTCTCCTTACTTCAAAAACTTTGGTAGTGGTACTCAGCGAGTCGAACAGGAATTAACCCGATTATTTCCAGAATTGCGGGCAATTCGATTTGACAGCGATACAACTAGAAATAAGGGCGATCACCGCAGATTGTTAACGCAATTTGCCCATGGGGAAGCTGACATTTTGTTGGGTACGCAAATGCTGACGAAAGGTTTAGATTTAGCAGGAGTCACATTGGTGGGAGTTGTCTCTGCTGACGGGTTGCTGAACTTATCGGATTATCGGGCAAGCGAACGAGCTTTTCAAACATTAACTCAAGTCGCGGGCCGTGCGGGCAGAGGCGACGATCCGGGGCGGGTAATTATTCAAACTTACACTCCAGAACATCGGGTTATTCAAGCAGTTAGGCGGCACGAATATGCGGGTTTTGTGGAAACAGAATTAGCAGAAAGAGCAGCGCTGAATTATCCACCTTCGGGGCGGCTGATTTTGTTGCGGTTGAGCAGTGTAGATGCGGCGGAAGTTGCGGTGACGGCGGTACAATTAGCGTCTGTTTGTCAGGAGTATATTGAGCGATTGTCTGTACCGGGGTGTGAGTTGTTGGGGCCTGCACCTGCGGCGATTATGCGGGTGGCAAATCGCTATCGGTGGCAGATTTTGCTGAAGTTGCCTTTGGATGAGTCGGTGGATTTGTCGGATTTGATCGGGTTGCGCGATCGCACGCCGCGTTCTGTTAGTTTAACTATTGATGTCGATCCGTTGAATTTTGGTTAAAAAATTTGATGGGCTGTGTTGTAAGGGATGAGAATTAAATAAAATCCACTTTTCATGACTGTTGTGGGATCGGTGTCCCGCCCGTCCCCGATAGACGGGCGGGACGCCCATCCCACAAGAAAAAAGGGAAATTATTTAATTGACGATCCTAATTTAGTTGGTAGCAAAAAATAGAATACCCATATCCCCGATATCCCCGACTTCTTTAATAAGTCGGGGATATAACAGCGAGAGCGTTTTACGTTTACAGTCCTGGACGCACTTACTCTATATGTAGGGTGCTTATGGGCGCACCTTACCGCTATGGGTAGTGTGTAAAGCTAATCTTTGCGTAAGTCCTGGTTTAATTAGAGTGACCTACTTATCTTTAGCGACTCCTGCTACTGCTAGCAAATCAGAAAGGCCTTGGAATTCTGGTTTGACTAAGCCTAATTGCTCCCGCAAATAGACAATTAATTGATTCGGAGGAATTTCTTTAAGATATTGTTCTAAAAGGTCAGCTAATTCTTTTGGTAGCTCAATAGTTTGTTTCATCAGTGAGCTTTGGCTGTCAACCGCAGACAAAATATCTTGATAACAAGCACGCGCAGACTCATCATTTAGGATGCGATCGTGGATAATTTTCGTCCACTCCGGTGCGGAAACGATTAATTGCGGAACCGCCTTAATAAATGCTTGAAGTTGCTTTTTTACGTCAAAAGACTCTAGAAAATGGATGAGACTAAACATGACTTCCGGGTGCTGACATTTGTCATCTAAGACTAGATGCAGTTCTCGCAGATTTTCTATGGGTGAGTTTTTGGCAAGTTCGGCTAGAGCATTCTCAAATGCAGCGACTTCCTCATCGGAACGCATCAATCTATTAGTTTCTAAAACGTTGATTAATGAATTATGGCTCATTCTCAAACCCTCCATTTATCGAATACACCTTGCCACGCTAACTTGTTTTGCTGAATGACTTGCTGTAAACCCCGCTTAATTTCTGGGGTGTAAAGTCCTTGACAGGGATAAATCGATCGCACATCCCAAACTTCACGAGCGAGAGCCTGTCTTGGTAATATATTTAAGTTAGGGGATTGTCCATAGGATAGCGTTTCTCTGTGGCGACCGCCCATTCCTGGTGACAAATGCTCCATCATCATTGCTATCCCTTTGTTTCTGGTGTAAACAGGCACTTTTGCTTCCATAAACGCATTTGATGGTATGTGATGTGGCGTCAGGTTATCGCCTCTACATCCTGTTTTGAGTAATTCACTATAAGTACCGACAGCACCCTCACCCGAAAGTAATGAATTGGGCATAATTGGGGTTAATTCTGTAATAAGTTCGTAGTAAGGACTTTAGTCCTTAAATCCGAGTTTGAAAAGACTGAAGTCCTTACTACAAACCAATGCGTCAAGCCGGTTGCTTTAAGGCAAATCAGTGCTCCCCATCAGATAAAGGTCGCACTCCCGGGCCACGCCGCGCCCTTCGTTAATTGCCCAAACCACCAAACTCTGTCCCCGGCGACAGTCACCAGCCGCGAAAACTCCCGGAATGCTGGTTGTATATTTTTCGTGTTCGGCTTTCACGTTGCTGCGGGCGTCCCGTTCCAATCCCAGCGCATCCAGCAAGGGCTGTTCCGGGCCGAGGAAGCCCATCGCTAGCAACACAAGCTGTGCGGGCAACACTTTTTCCGTGCCCGGGATGTGGTTCGGAATAAACTGCCCTTTCTCGTTTTTCGCCCAATCCACCTCAACGGTGTGCACAGCTTTGACATTGCCGTTTTCGTCGCCCTCGAACTTTGTCGCCGTGGTGAGATAGCCGCGGGGGTCGTCGCCGAATTTGGCTGCTGCTTCTTCTTGGCCGTAGTCGAGACGGTAGACTTTCGGCCATTCGGGCCAGGGATTGTTGGCGGCGCGTTCCGAGGGCGGTTTGGGCAGGATTTCTAGCTGTACGAGGCTTTTGCAGCCGTGGCGAATGGAGGTGCCCACGCAGTCGGTGCCGGTGTCGCCACCGCCGATGATCACGATATCTTTGCCTTCGGCGGAGATGAAGTTATCGTTGGTGCTCTTGTCTAAAACTGCTTTGGTGTTCGCAGTCAAAAAGTCCATTGCGAAGTGGATGTTTTTTAATTCCCGGCCGGGGATGCTCAAGTCGCGGGGTTTGGTGGCGCCGGTACAGAGGACAACTGAGTCGTATTCTTTTAGCAGTTGTTCGGCTGGTAAGTCTTTGCCGACTTCGGTGTTGCAGACGAATGTCACGCCTTCGTCTTCGAGGACTTTCAGGCGGCGCATTACGACTTGTTCTTTGTCTAGCTTCATGTTGGGGATGCCATACATTAGCAGGCCGCCTGGTCGATCGGCTCTTTCGTATACAGTTACCCAATGACCGGCTTTATTTAGTTGCGCGGCAGCGGACAAACCTGCGGGCCCGGAACCGATGACGGCAATTTTTTTGCCGGTGCGTTTGGCGGGTGGTTCGGCGGTAATCCAGCCTTCATCCCAGCCTTTGTCGATAATTGCGGCTTCGATGTTTTTAATCGTCACCGGCGGATTGTTGATGCCGAGTACGCAAGCGCCTTCGCAGGGGGCGGGACAGACGCGGCCGGTGAATTCCGGGAAGTTGTTCGTTTTGTGGAGTCTGTCTAGGGCTTCTTTCCACAGTCCGCGATATACTAGGTCGTTCCATTCGGGGATGAGGTTGTTAATCGGGCAGCCGCTTGCCATGCCGCTGATAATTGTGCCCGTGTGGCAAAACGGGATGCCGCAGTCCATGCAGCGCGCGCCTTGGGTGCGGAGTTTGTCCTCATCCATCGGTAGGTGAAATTCGTCCCAGTTGTGGACTCTCTCGACTGGTGAGAGTTCGGAGGGCAATTCGCGCAAGAATTCGATAAAGCCTGTTGGTTTTCCCATAGTGGTGTTCTGGTTAGAATTTACTATTCTGTGAGTTTCTCAAAGGTGAAGCTGGCGGGCTTCTGAATTAACTATTGTGATCTAAATTGTGTGCGATCGCACCTCAGATTGAGCAATTCCTACCTGAAATCTTCAATATCGCCGGGAGTCGGGGAATTGTCGGCAGCCGTAAAATATACAGCGACAGCAAAGAAACCGGGTTTTTTACGGGGATTAAAGGTTTTAAAGGTTTTGATGCAGTATTTCCGTCCATCAAACCCGGTTTCTGCATAATTTCAGCATCGCTTACTCTGGGACGATCGCATTTACCGCTACATCTCGAAACGCTTACGGGTTAACTCTTCGGGCCCGCCAGCCTCAACTTTGAAGCGCAGTCCCCATCAGGAGGGCCTCGAAATACAATACAAAAAGTTACAGGTATTGCAAAATATTATTTTCAAGATATACTACTGTAAATCGGTCAGCTAAGCGGAGTTTGGTTCGTTAACTCCTAAAATAGGTAAATAAACTCATGAGTATTACAGTTCAGAACGTATCGAAACACTTCGGCTCCTTCCACGCAATTGACAACGTGAATTTGGAAATTAAAAGGGGTTCTTTAGTCGCGCTGTTGGGGCCTTCCGGTTCCGGGAAATCGACTCTGCTGAGGATGATCGCGGGGCTAGAACCGCCGGACAGCGGTCAGATTTACCTGATCGGTGAAGATGCTACTCATCAGTCGGTGCAGGAACGCCATATCGGTTTTGTGTTTCAGCACTACGCTTTGTTCAAACACATGAGTATTCGGAAAAATATTGCTTTTGCGATGGAAATTCGCAAAGTTCCTAAAGGCTCTATTAGCAGGCGGGTTGATGAACTTTTGGATTTAGTGCAGTTGACAGGTTTGGGCGATCGCTATCCTTCGCAACTTTCCGGGGGCCAGCGGCAGCGGGTGGCTTTGGCAAGAGCTCTAGCAGTTCAACCAAAAGTGCTGCTGCTAGACGAACCTTTTGGAGCATTAGATGCTAAAGTCCGCAAAGAATTGCGATCGTGGTTGCACAACCTTCACAAAGAAGTTAACATCACCACAGTTTTTGTGACTCACGACCAAGAAGAAGCTATGGAAGTAGCCGATGAAATTGTGGTGATGAACAAAGGTAGAGTCGAACAAGTTGGCACTCCTGCTGAAATTTACGATAAACCGGCATCAGCTTTTGTGATGAGTTTTATTGGGCCGGTCAATGTGCTGTCGAATGCTGTGGGTTTGTTCGCCAGCAACGCCACAACGGCTCGCAATAATGGAGCGGCTCATTCGGACGTACTGTTTTTGCGCCCCCACGACGTGGAAATTAAAACTAAGCCGGAGTCTGGTTTTTCATTAGCAAAAGTCAGTCGCATCATTCATTTAGGGCGGGAAATACAAACCGAGTTACTGTTAGAATCGCAGCAGGTAGTAACAGCTTACGTGAGTCGCGAGCGCTTCGATTCTCTACAGTTAACGCAAGATCAGCAGGTTTACGTCAAGCCCAAACACGCCATGACATTCCCTGCTTATTCAATTTAAATCAGCGGCTGCATCTTACTCAAAATACTATCCGGGAGCTTCTACAAAACACTGCTCCCACATCGTTACCAGGCTCGTGCCTGGTAATGCTGTCTCGTGGCTCTAAATCGGAGGCAGAGCCTCCTGAAATTCATTCCCAGGCTCGGCCTGGGAAGGGGAAAAAGCTTCCTCCTGAAATTTTGAGTGGGAACCATAAAAAAAGGTCAGCGAAGAATATGAATGCTAACAAATTCTTGAATTTAGCAACTAGCACTTTACTTGCTTATCGCCGTTACATCCAGGCAGGATTAACACTTTGTGCAGGATTGGGACTTTCTGCGATCGCCTCTTCAGTTGCGTACAATTGGGAATACAAATCCATGCAAGCCGAACTGCAAGACCGGCTGGACAAAATAGCTACAGACATTCAGAGAGATGTTAGCGGCAATTTAGAAATAATTCGGGCAGCCGGAACATTTTATAGCGTATTTGACGGCGTTAACAAACCAGAAATTAAGACATTTGTGGGTTCTGCCCTCTACCGCCATCCGAGCCTGAAGGCGATCGCTTGGCTGCCCCGTGTTTCTGACTCTCCGCAATTCCTAACAGAGGAAATAAATTTAGATTTAGATTGGACTGCCAATCAGCTAGCGTTAGAAAAAGCCACAAAAAGACAAGAAATTACTGCGACTGACCGCCAAAAATTGCCATCGCAAAATCAAGCCAGCATCTTCGTCTTTATGCCAATTTTTAGTCAAATTTATTCTGGTGATACCGCAGCATTGCAGCCCAATTTGCCTACTAAGCAACCACAAAAGCTTAAAGGCTTTACTCTCGGAGTTTTGCTCATTGATGCTCTTATCAAATCGGCTTTGCAGGAAAGTCAACTCAACTTTGTTAACGTGTATCTTCAAGATGCTATGGCTCCTGAAGCAGAAAGGTTTCTTGCGTTTTATGAAGCCAAGACCAAAAGGATAATTACCGACGAAAATATCAAAAATAAACTCGCTATGGGGGAAAGAGCTTACTGCCCGGACGGCAGCAGTTGCACCCGCATTCTCAATATTGAAAATCGCAGGTGGTTGCTGCAACTGCGGCTAACGCCAGAGTACATTAATCCTCTAACATTTTGGCGTTCTTTGACTGTCTTAATTTTGGGGACAATCTTAAGTTTGGCCGCGACACTTTATCTAATGAGCTTGTGGAATTATACCGATAGAATTGAAAAAATCGCAGCAGAACGCACGGCTAAATCTCGACAGCTAGAGCAAACGTTGCAAGAGTTGCAGCAAACTCAAAGTCAACTGATTCAGCAGGAAAAAATGTCTAGTTTGGGTTTATTAGTTGCTGGTGTCGCCCACGAAGTTAACAATCCTATTAGTTTTATTTACGGCAACATTCACCACGCCAGCGAATATACTAGGGATCTGTTCGAGTTGGTAAAACTTTACCAAAAAAACTATTTATCCCCTCCCTCGGAAATTTCAGACTATTTAAAAAATATTGACTTGGACTTTCTCAGCAAAGATTTGCCCCAACTGCTGTCCTCGATGAAAATAGGAGCCGAGCGCATTGTTGAAATAGTCAAATCTTTGCGGAATTTTTCTCGCTTAGATGAAAGCGAAATGAAACCTGTCAACATCCATGAAGGCATTGACAGCACTCTGCTAATTCTGCAAAGTCGCCTGAAAGCTACAGCCGATCGCCCGCCGATCGAGATTGTTAAAAACTACAGCCATTTACCTTTAGTAGAGTGCTATGCCGGACAATTAAATCAGGTGTTTATGAATATTCTGGCTAATGCGATCGACGCCCTGGAGAGTTACAACCTCGATCGCGGGCCCAAAGCAGCGAAAGCCAATCCGATGGCGATCGCCATAACCACAGAATATTCAAGTCCCGACAAAATAATTGTGCGGATATCTGACAACGGCCCCGGTATGGCAGAAAATGTCAAAAAACTGCTGTTTGACCCGTTCTTTACGACGAAACCAGTAGGAAAAGGGACAGGCTTGGGACTGTCAATCAGCTATAAAATTGTCGTAGAAAAGCACAAGGGTGCGCTGCGCTGCGATTCGACACCGGGATTGGGGACGGAATTCTCGATCGAGATTCCGCTGCGGCAAGAAGTCAGACAAGCTGTACCGTTTGTTTCGCGGAAAATATCCGAGGCCGCTTAGAAAGGGCTGGGGAAGGAAAATTTTTTTCTCATTAACTACTGTAATTCGGTCGGATTATAGTATTATAGGTAAGAATGCCACAATCAATACTGCTTTATGCAGCTTAAACCGTCGGCACTGCCGATACTGTATAACCAAAACAGGGCGAGATTAAATATGTTCACTGACTTGCAAATTATTTACGAACGTGACCCTGCGGCGCGCAACTGGCTGGAAGTATTATTTTGCTATCCCGGACTGCAAGCACTTTTTTTGCACCGGATAGCACACTGGCTTTATTCCGCTGACCTTCCGTTTGTACCGCGTTTTATTTCCCAACTGAGCCGCTTTTTAACAGGTATTGAGATCCACCCAGGAGCGAAAATTGGTAGGGGCGTGTTTATCGACCACGGCATGGGGGTGGTAATTGGCGAAACTGCGATCGTTGGAGATTATGCTGTCATTTATCAAGGAGCGACCATTGGCGGCACGGGTAAAGAAATAGGAAAACGGCATCCCACGCTGGGAGAAAATGTAGTGGTAGGAGCCGGTGCTAAGGTTTTAGGCAATATTCAAATTGGCAATGATGTTCGGATTGGTGCGGGTTCGGTAGTGCTGCGAGATGTCCCTAGCGATTGCACAGTTGTGGGAATTCCCGGCCGCATTATCTCTCGGAAAAAGCAGGTGGAAGATGCTCAAAATTCTCAAGGCATACCGGATTTGGAAGCTCAAGCGATTCGAGCTTTGTTCGATAGAATTAAGGATTTAGAAGAGCAGGTTGCTTTTTTGAAATCTCAATTATCTCCGCTCAAAACAACTCAATCAGAGCCAGCAGAGGTCGAAAAACATGAATTATTCATGTCTTCTGATTTATTCATTACACAGTTTTTAGACGGTGCAGGAATCTAGTAAAGCTTTAATTTATATAGATTTTTGCCAGCCATACTATCCTGTGGCCATTGGACAAACTAACTTTTATTCTTTCAGTAACTGGCTATGACTATTGCTTCTCTTTCCATTAAAACTTTTGATGAAACGAGCAGACATATATTTTCTCGGCGCTCGCACTTGCCCAACAGAAGCAATGCTCTGTGGCGAATTGAAACTGGAGTAGTGCGAACTGTAACGTGGCTTGAAGATGGCACAATTATCACCTTGGGATTGTGGGGGCCTGGTGATACGATCGGCAAACCGATATCAAAATGCGATCCTTTTCAAATTGAATGCCTCACTAAAGTCGAGGCAATTTTACTATGTGGCGATCGCTGGCTAAATAGAGATATTTTGCTCAATCACATTCAGCAGGCTGAAGATTTTATGGTAATGCGAGGTTACAAAAGAGTTGATTTTATGCTCTATCAACTATTAACTTGGCTGGCTAAGAGGTTTGGTTCTGAGGTAGAGCAAGGACATCTAATCGATATGATTTTAACGCATCAGGACATTGCAGAAATCATCGGTACAAGTCGCGTAACTGTCACTCGCACCCTCGGTCATTTTGAGCAGCAAGGCTTGATTGATCGTCTGCCGCTCCACCAGATTATTCTACAACCTTCCGAGGTGTGGCACTACGAAATATAAAAGGTTATTAACTGTTAATAGTTTACGAGCGGCGATGTAGATGATAGGAATGCGGGGCAAAAGAATTTCTTCGGTGACAAGGCGATATTCGAGCAAATTCACAGTTCTCTAGACAACAAATAATTTGTATCGAATGTGCGTTAAATTTTCTCCTCGAATCGTCAATAAGTTTAAAGGCAAGTGCGACGAGCGCACTTGCTTTTCTGTTTCTCCTGATTTCTTTCTTCTCACTGCCAACAGATGCGATATCTCGCACCTGTTGACTGCCGTTAAGTAGGCGAGTATGAATCAACTTAACGATGACTCAGCATATATCCGCCTACCTCCTTAGCAGTTACTTTAAGGGGGCGGTATTGCCTGTAAAATACTCGCTCCCTGCAACATTTGAGACTCTCCTGCTCTACCCGCTTCTGGGCCTTCCCAAGACGATGCAAAGGGGGAAACCAAGAATGGGCAAGCTTTCCACCCACCCTGTACCCCCACGCCGAGCATCAGGCAGTTTCCGCCCCTGTGCCCGTGCTGCTCGTAATACCGACAGTGCCGACAGCTTAAATTACCTACATTTACGTTGCTCACGGGATTTCTCCAAGCGTTTTTGTAATAAAAATATATTAACACCTGTACATCTACCGGAATTATGTACTATGATACAATGTACAATTTAAACTCGATCGCCAGTAGGGAATGTGGAACTATCTTCTAGAGTAGAATATGCCCTGTTAGCGCTCTTGGAACTGGCGAGCCACTACCCGAAGGATTCGCCCCTAACAGTAAACGAAATTACTGCTTCTCAAGAGATACCAGAACGCTATCTAGACCAAATTCTTGCCGTGCTGCGGCGTGCAAGTATCGTGCAGAGTCTGCGGGGTGCTAAAGGCGGTTATTTGCTGGCGAAAGAACCTTGGCAGATTACTTTGCTAGAGGTGTTTTCGAGTCTCGAAGGTGACGGCAGCGGCCCGACCCAAAAAGTTTCGGAATCTGTAACAATAGAAAAAACTGCGGTGCTAGAAATCTGGCAGGAAGCTCAACAGGCATCTTGGGCTGTTTTGGGCAAATACACATTACAAGATTTGTGCCAACAGCGGGATGTTCGCAAACAAGCACATCCCATGTACTACATTTAATTGGAGAGAAATTAAGCCATGAAAATTGCTAAGGATGTTACAGGAATAATTGGCAGAACTCCTTTAGTTCAGCTCAATAAAATTCCCCAAGCCGAAGGAGTAGTTGCTCAAATTGTGGCCAAATTGGAAGGGATGAATCCGGCTGCTTCGGTGAAAGATCGGATTGCGGCGAGCATGATTCAGGCGGCAGAAGAGGCGGGATTAATTCAACCGGGGAAAACTATTTTAGTTGAACCGACTTCAGGCAATACTGGAATTGCTTTGGCAATGATCGCGGCGGCGAAAGGGTACAGTCTGATTTTAACGATGCCGGATACGATGAGTACGGAACGCCGATCGATGCTGAAAGCTTACGGAGCTCAGTTGGAATTGACGCCCGGACATGAAGGGATGTTAAGCGCGATCGCCCGTGCGGAAGAAATTGCAGAAGAAACCCCCGACGCTTTCATGCTGCAACAGTTTCGCAACCCCGCTAATCCAAAAATTCACCGGGAAACCACGGCCGAGGAAATTTGGGAAGATACAGAGGGTAAAGTAGATTTTTTAGTTGCTGGAGTTGGCACCGGCGGCACAATTACTGGAGTTGCTGAGGTAATTAAACAGCGGAAACCGAGTTTTAGGGCGATCGCAGTTGAACCAGCCACCAGCCCCGTGCTTTCTGGAGGAAAATCTGGTGCTCACAAAATTCAAGGGATTGGTGCAGGATTCATCCCAGAAGTGTTGAAACCAGAGTTAATTGATGAGGTGATTGCAGTTAGCGACGAAGATGCGATCGCCTACAGCCGCCGACTAGCCAGAGAAGAAGGATTGTTGTCAGGAATCTCAGCAGGCGCTGCTTTGTTTGCTGCAATTCAAGTCGGCAAGCGTCCCGAAAATGCAGGAAAATTGATAGTTTTTGTGCAGCCTT
The DNA here is from genome assembly GCF_036702135.1 of Microcoleus sp. LAD1_D3. Taxonomy (NCBI): domain Bacteria; kingdom Bacillati; phylum Cyanobacteriota; class Cyanophyceae; order Oscillatoriales; family Microcoleaceae; genus Microcoleus; species Microcoleus sp. LAD1_D3. The sequence continues at coordinate 49,743 of NZ_JAUBSB010000004.1, forward strand.
CTTATGGCGAACGCTACCTCAGTACAGCCCTGTTTAAAGATTTAGAATTGCCGACGATCCGCGAACTCGAATCATTAATCAGCAATTATTAATACGTAGTAGGGGCGAGCGTCATTACTTCGACATTGCTATCAGCTTAACCCGAAAGACCGCCAGGGGCTTAAACCCCTGCCGGACTGCACCGAAAGCGCATATTTGTTGACAGCAATACTCCTGACCTTACCCTACTTTTCAGACTTGATACAACTTCCAACTAGCCATCGCCAACATTCCGTAAATCACAAACTTTAGCGGGCGTTGAGGCATAACTTGGCAGAATTTAGCCCCTACCAAAACTCCCCGCACCGAACCCAACCAAATTGGCAAAACTAAACTCCAGTTTACTGTTCCGAGGCTGAGGTGTCCCAGAGATGTAAACATCAACAAAATTGCCGGCTGCGAAATATCTGTACCCACCAATTTAGAAGTATCCAGGCGGAAAAAAGCAATCAGCAACAGTGCAAACATCGCGCCCGAAGACACGCTAGTGATTCCCACTATGCAGCCTAATATTGCTGCCGCACTCACAGTACAAATACGGCCATAATTTGTATTTAATTCCCATTCTGGCGGCGAAGGTAATTTAAAATTAGGGAAAAATGTTTTCAGCAGTAATTGCGTCAGCGATAAAGCGACAATTAGGGCGATCGCTACTCCGAGAAAGCGCAGCAATATGCTGTCTAAGTCCTGATTTCCGCTGGATTTGATGCAGTGTAAAATCCACACGCCACTCAGCGAACCGGGCACGCTCCCCAAAGCCAGCCACTTAACTACTTGCAAGTCGAGGGTTTTTGGCTGCCAGTGTTTGAAGCCGCCAACAACTTTCATCAGTGTGGCCGCTACGACATCCGAACTAATAGCAATTGATGCCGGAACCTGGAAGACAAAAATTAACATTGGGGTGATGAGCGAGGCTCCGCCGACTCCGGTCAAACCAACCAGAATGCCCACAAAAAAGCTGAGAAATGATAGTAATAAGTAGTTCACTGTTATGACCAAAAACTGTGTATTTAAGCGCTGCCAACCAACAAATAGATGATTTTGGCGGCTACTGCCACACAGTAACATAGGGAAAATTTAATCCGCGATTCAATATTTTTTTCGGAAACTTTGCTCTTAAACGCTGACAATTAACCTCGGGTTCAGCTACCATTTCAGTTTTAAAACTAACGATATACCAATAAATAAATCAACATAAATTATAGGAAAAATTTTCCTATAATTCTTATTTTAGCCGATGTGACTGATTTAAAAACGTCGATTTATTCATGGTTTATATTTTGTATTATACCTTGAATTGACAAGGGTCGCCGATAAAACAAAGCAGAGGTTAACCGACTGCTTACCCGAAAAAAAATCGGGAGTATCGAAAACCTTAAAATACAGCGTATTCCAGGTTTATGAAGTACACCTGGAATACGCTGCATCCAATTGCCAGAAGCAACCAGCCTCGGATTTTTTTAAACCAGACTTCCTTAAAGCCCTTCAAAATCTAGTTACTTCCTTGCTTTTTGTGACTGGCAAACTGACCTCACAGAGGCAATCTGAGCCACTTTTCCTACTCCTGAACGGCCAGTAATGGCAGAGGCGAGGCGATCGCTCCACACAGACTTCCTTGCTCAGTCGTGAAACTCAGGGCAGTAATATTTAGGAGCCAGAGCGTTAAGCGCATCAACTTCAGCATTGCCTTGAGGTTGCAGCAAGTCGATCGACATTCCCCCACTGAGCGCATTACATATCCTGCGCGCACGTTCGATAGCAGCTTGGGGATTTCGCTGAAGGCGAGACACGGCATCGGATGAGGATGACTTGAGCCGTTTGCTCAACGATTGTTGGTAATTATTAATAAAAGCCTGATCATTTGGCTGTAAAGCGATCGGGCGACCACTGCTACTACGTCCACAAAGCTTACCTAAGTCGATCGTTCGACCATCACTCGTCTGTATATAGCAAACGTAATCAACCGGTGTTTGAGCGACTGAACCACTAGATTGACATAGGTCAACGGCAAAGGCGATCGACAGCATTACCAAAGAATAAAACACTCGTTTCGACTGGCTGACATATTGCACTAATCTTCAAACTCCCATCCTTTTCTTTCTAATCTTATAGAGAACCCACACCGGATGTTGTCACAATCCGGCGTGATTCACCATATTCTGCATAGTGCGAACATAAGAGCGTTTTACAGGCAAATAAAATGCTCGCACTACAAGACAGTAATGTTATGCTCCTCGTTGAGACTTCCAAGGACCCCAAATGGCAAACGTGATGCCTGGGGTTTGGATATTAACGAACATAGTATTACCATCCGGCGAGAAGCAGGCTCCGGCAAACTCGCTATCGTTGATAGCATTTTTTGCCAGACGATACAGTTCCCCGTTGGGAGTTACACCCACCACGAACTGCTCATCATCGCCATCTTCGCAAATGATCAGATCACCATAAGGTGCCACAACAATGTTGTCAGGACCATCGAGTTCCTCAGCCGATTTAGCCTCAACAAAAAGTTCGATCGCATCTTGATCGGGAAGATACCGCCAAACCTGACCAAATCCGTTCGGTCTGCCATTAGCATCAACAGAGCCACCGTCGGAACAACAGAAGTAAACTTCACGATTGCCGTACCAGATGCCTTCCCCACGAGTAAACTGGGCAGCACCTTTACCGAAACCTTCGACCCGTACCGTATCCGTAGCAGGGTCAGGATTGTCAATTGTCACCCATTCCACCGGCATCGGTTTGCGCTTGGGAAAGCCGGCAAAAGTCTTTGCCTGAGGCATATTCTTAATCTTCAGCGCTTGCAGAGTGCCCCCGGCGCTTAAATTCTTCACTTCATTGGGGATAAAGCGATACAAAAGGCCATCTCTTTGGTCTTCAGTCTCGTACACAATTCCGGTTTTGGGGTCGATCGCCACCGCTTCATGGTTAAACCGTCCCATTGCAACTAAAGGTACGGGATTCACAGGAACCGTTGCGAGAGCCGGAACTTCAAAGTTGTAGCCGTGAGATTTGGAGACATTTGTCGCATGGCCCGGTGCTCTATTAGTCGCCACAGTCGAGGTATTCTCCTCGGAAGTAATCCAAGAACCCCAGGGAGTCGGGCCGCCCGCACAATTTCGATAGGTGCCACTAAGCGAAGTGTAGTGGTTGACGAGCTGACGATTGCGGCCAACCTGTAGTGTGGTTGTCCCGCCTTTGCAAAGAGGATCGTAAGGATTGGGGCCCACAACTTGTGTTGTAGAATTCGGACTCAATTCGTGATTGCGAACTAAAATCACCGTGTTTTGGGGACCTGGGAAAGCCGCCATGCCATCGTGACCACCGGGCACAGGGGAACCGTCGCTCATCATTTCGCCCGTTCGTGAAAAAGCCCGATACTGAAACCCACGGGGTAAATCTAACAATCCATTCGGATCGGCTATGAGAGGGCCATACCCTCCCCCAAATACTGATTGACCATTGGCCTTTCTGGCATAAAGCGCTTCTAGAGGAGACATCATCAAAGTGCCAGCAGCGCTTGCTCCTGCCAAGGTAAAAAACTTTCGTCGTGATAGTTGCATCAGCTTTTCCGGTGAATTAAACAAAGCATACTAAACCTGCATCAAGACCAAGATAAGGTTGGTTTAACTTTTCATTAAGGTTGTCTCATAGTTGTTAAAAGTCAATCCCCGCGGCTCGTAAATCCTCGACGAACCTGACTGTTCGTTGCTCTGCCTGTTCAGCCCATTGACGTTTTTTTTACTAGGGAGTTGTAGGGTAGACAGCAAGTTAATCAGCCTTATAGAAAAACATTTCCCTAAAATGAATGTAGGTTTCTTGAATTTTACAAATTTAGGATAACTCCTAACATTTATGAGACTTTAGTTGCCGTATTAAGTTTGTAAATTTGCGATAGTATACATTTTTTTTAACAGCTTATCTTTTTTCTACCTCTACTCAGATAATAGCCATTTCAAAAGTGAGATCATCCCCTCCGCGTGAGTTCCTTCTCCGAGTACCTGTGCTTGTACTTTACCAAACTGCATCATAACGCCGCGTTCTCCAGCGTTGAGAATGACAAAAAACTTTGAAATAATAGCTCAAAAAACTATCACTAGAGCTGGTTTAACTGCTAGGTCAACCTCTTTATTTTTTTATTTATTGATTTGAGGAAGTCAACGTTAATGCGGGATTCTCAAGCCATCTTACACCCCGATTGCACTTAATTATCCCATCAATATTGACTGAATAGATATTCTATTTTCCTGCCACCAACAACTGTTCAAAATCCGCTGCTGCCAAAGGAGGGCTAAACAAATAGCCTTGCATTATATCGCACTTATAACGCCAGAGAAAATCTTTTTCTGCTTCTGTCTCAACTCCTTCGGCAATTACCTCAAGACAGAGACTGTGCGCCATTTCAATAATAGCTTTCACAATCGCTGCATTTGTGCAACCATCGGTGATATTGCTGATAAAACAGCGGTCTATTTTTAAAGTATCGAATGGGTATTGCGTTAGATAGCTTAAAGAAGAATACCCAGTTCCGAAATCGTCAAGAGATATACAAACTCCCAAATTTTTCAAGTGTTGCAAAGTCGCGATCGCACTTTCGGCATCTTCTACCATCAAACTTTCTGTCAGCTCTAATTCCAAACTGCTCGCTTCCAAACCAGTTTCTGCTAAAATTTGGGCAACTCTGCTGCTGAGATCCGGTTGGTGAAATTGGCGCGGCGACAGATTCACAGCTATTCGGAGCGAAAAACCAGCATTTTGCCAAACTTGCATTTGCTTGCAAGCTGTCTGCAAAACCCACTCCCCTAACTGTACAATGAAGCCAGTTTCTTCGGCATGGGGAATAAATTCTGCGGGTGAAATTAGCCCTTTTTCTGGATGTACCCAGCGCACTAAAGCTTCTGCGCTCATAATTTTACCTGTCTGGACATTGACTTGCGGCTGATAGTAAACTTGGAATTCTTCTCGTTCCAGTGCGTTGCACAAACTGGTTTTTATCTGCTCTAATTTGTCTGCTGTATTTTGGATAAATTCGCTGGCTTGCGATTGCAAAATACTGTACTGTTCGGCGACAGCTTCTTGTTTTTTCAAGCGGCTCGATATCGCGCCCACAAGTTCAGCTTTACTAAAAGGTTTAGTCAGGTAATCATCTGCTCCCAATTCCATACCTTGCCGCATTTCAGAGCGATCGGCTTTACCGGTCAGAAAAACAAAAGGTACTGTAGCAGTAACAGGATTCGATCGCAAGGCCACCAGCACCCCATATCCGTCAAGTTCTGGCATCATCACGTCGCAAATAATCACGTCGGGAACATTTGACACCGCCGCATATAAACCTTGCGATCCATTTTCTGCACCCGTCACGTCGAAACCTTCAGCTTTGAGGAGTTTGAGAATATTCTCCCGAATTACTTGCTCGTCCTCAATCACTAGAATCTTTTTCATACATCATTCCCTGAAAGCAGTATAATTGACAGGCGTTACTGAACGCGATAAGCGTGGCAATAACTGAGAACGCACAGCTCGATGGCCCCAACAGCCGAATATTTTCCGACACAAATAGCAAACGCCTGAAAAACGCTAATTTTTCAAGCACAACTAGATTAATGTTTCTCTGCTTACTCAGTGCCGTCCGTATTATTACGAGGTTAATTAATAATCTCTCAACTAATTCTAGGCGATCGACAGTTAGCAGCGCCTTAAATAACTGCTAAACTAATTGTGCCACCTGAACGATTGTCTGCAAACAATCTCAGCCTATTTATACCAGTTGCCAAAAACCATGCAACTGCAAGCAAGTTCCAAACCCTTGCGGAGTCAGTTTTCCCCATTCTTCAATGTAAAATCTCAACTTTTAAATCTCAAATGGTATTACCTACTGGATTCCCTGAACCCGCACAGATTGGGGTCATAGAAGTTAAGCAATATCCTCAGTACCGCGCTGTCACCTACACCCACGCTGGCGATTTGCGACAAGCAACTGGCATCGCCTTCAATCCCTTATTTCAACACATCAGCAACAACCAAATTGCGATGACAACGCCAGTAGAAGCACGCTACACGGAAAATTCCGCGCAAATCGATGCGGTTCCCCAAGCAAAAGTTTCGTTCCTCTATCCCGAACCAAATATCGCCCCCAGCAGCGTTAACTCCGCTGTAGAAGTCACAGATACTTCTCCGATGATGGTTGTCAGCATCGGCGTGGGCGGGGCCTACACTTGGGAAAGCTACGAAAATAACCTCCAGAAACTCAAAGATTGGCTTCAAGAACATCCTGAATACGAAATAGTCGGCCCGCCGCGCCGCTTTTTTTACAATTCCCCGATGACGCCGGAAGCAACTAAAATCAGCGAGGTACAAATTCCGATCAAGTGCCGCTGACGTGAACAACTAATTCGCGAATGTGGCCCCGCTGGCGGTGTTCCCACAGGTAAATTCCCTGCCAAGTTCCTAACAGCAACCTGCCGCGATCGATCGGGATTTGTTCAGAAGTATGAGTCAGCGCAGTGCGAATATGCGCCGGCATATCGTCTGGGCCTTCCGCATCGTGAATGTAGCGATCGCCCTCCGGTACCAGTTTAGCCAAAAAGTTAGCCAAATCCTTAAGTACATCCGGGTCAGCATTTTCTTGAATCACCAAACTAGCAGAAGTATGGCGCAGAAATAAACTACAAAGTCCCGTTTTAATACCTGAATTCGCCACCACATCTTCTATCTTAGGAGTGATTTTGCCCAAAGATTTCCCTGTAGTTTGAATCTTGAGTATCTGTTGATAGTGATTCATTCGATTTTAGATTTGAGATTTTGGATGAAACTGATGCAAAAGTCTTCTGTCGGCGGAGGTAGACTTTGTTTGTGTAAGATCGATTTCTAATCGCACTTATGAAAAGTAGTCTACAACAGCTTGGGCGAGATCCTCGGTACCATTTTTATCCAATTTACCCGACAAACGGGGCGGATGCAGCGGTTTTCGCAAAAACTCCCAATCCCCCTCAAAAAACTCCGCCGCCGTCAAAATTTGATGTTCCGCATAATTTTGAATCCCTTCCAGCAACACCGCAGCTTCTGCAAACCCTTCTCTCATTATAGAAACAACAGGTATTTCCAAGCGCAAAGCTTCCGCAAAAGTGCTGTATCCCGGTTTAGAAACTAAGCGCCCGCAGACAGGCATAATATCGACCGGACGCGGTAAAATCGGGAAAGATTGTGCAAACTCCTGATTTTTGACATTAATCAAATTCGGCAAATCGGGAGCTCCCGCATCAAAAGTAATAAATTGCCAGTCGCTAAATTGCTGTAAATTTTGATAAGGAATTTCCTCTAAACCCAGTCCGCCGAAAGTTAACAATACAGTTTTTTCCCGTGGTGTTTCGATGTCGACTACTTCCCGAATTTTTTCGTTACTGTAGCGAGGATTGCCGCCAGTCAAGCCCACATCTTGAATATTTGGGAAAGCTGCCATCGGTTCGTGCAAAGGAAGACGAAAAAGCCGATCGCACATTCCGAAACACTCACCAATCCAATCTGCAATTTCTACAAATTCCCCGCCCCAATCTCGATAGATAAAATCCCACCCAAAATTGCTCATCATCCAGCAAGGAACCCCAGCCGCTGCCGCCATTCGCGTTGCCAAAGGAGGAATATCTGCCAGCACCAAACCCACCCGATTTTGCTTGATAAAATTAACTTCGCTGGCAATTAGGGAATTTTGCTTTTTCCGAATTTCCCGCAATTTTTCCAGCGTCGCGTCTTTATCCATATTCAAACTGTCAGCTTGCACGACTCCGACATCAAAAGCGCGGGGACGGTGGATAAAGTCGCCACCAATATAAGATTCTAGCAGCCAGCGAGGTGCTGTTGTTGTGATAATTAGTAAAATATCTGGATTTAATTCTTGAATTTTGGCAGCTACGGACGAGACTCGGACAGCGTGGCCGAATCCGTGATTTGTGATGGCAATATATAATGTTGGTCGAGACATTGATAATAGGGAATTGGGAATAGGGAATTGGGCATCGGGCATCGGGAATTGGAGGTAGAGACTGGAAGGCAACAATGCCAAGCTTCAAGCGACGCCCAACCAACAATGACACAATTAATAACTAATGACTATCGAATATGCAATAACTCATCAATCGGACGCGCCCTCATGCCAAACAGGCAATTGATTAATCTTGTCCAGCGTTATATCTACATACTGTTTACCCTCCGTCGCCAGATTTTCCCCAAAATATCCCTCATCGCCGTCGTGCTTGTGAGGACCGCTCAAAGCTTCTGCATAGCGGCCTTGCAAACGAGCTTGATTGAAAGGAGAAGTCGCGTACCAGTACCAGCGACTCGGAAAAACTATGCCGCCAATATCCTCAATTGAATCGCGAGTGCCACGAAAATGGAAAACGCGATCGGCTTCTGCAAAACCATTTTCCCCCGAAAACACGCCCCCAACCGAAACAACCGTAATTTCTGCCTTCAGCCATTCTTTAAGATAGCGAGTAGCACCCAAAGCCACTTGTGCGCCGCCGCTAGTGCCAATTAAAATAACTTTCAAAGGTTGTTGAGAATTAACTGAAATGGGAGATTGAGCATTCATGCGCTCGATAATTGCATTAGCTATTCCCTGATTGTATGCAAAGCCGTAGCGATAATCTAGAGAAATTGCAAACCTCCAGAGATTGCGAATTTTAATGAATATATCCCCCGCAATCGGTCCTTTTTTTGCCTGTTCTGCAAACCGCCAAAAAGGAGCTAGCCATCGCTCTCCTCCTAAACTTTTGTTAGATGCTGAGTAAGGAAAAACATCGCCCACTGCTACGCACTGCGGGTGACTTTTAACTAAACGCTTGAGAAACAACTCTTCGCCCGGGGTTAATTCGTCCCCCGAAAAATCGCCAACTCCCGTTAAAAAGATGATATAACAATTGAGTGGCGAAGACTTACGCGCTTCTAGATTGCCCTTGTTAGAGGGCAATATCTCCGGCGGATTTTTCTTAATACCAAACGTTTCGGCACTTTGATTCAGCCACCATATAACAGTCCCCACCGGCGAAAGAATTCCCCAAATTATTAGGATTACACCTGCGATGAGCAACAAATTTAAACTTCGCCCCCGCAGCCACGCAAGTATCCGTAAAATCAATCTTAGCATTTAATAAAATCTGGTAGAATGCCAATTAATTAGCTAATTACGTAGAAATAGTTCGGTGATTCTGCTGTATTAGAGCTTATTTTGTAAAAGTTGTCAACTATCTTGAGGAGCAGGAGTTTAACGTGAAGGGAGAAGATTCAATTGCAGGTTTGGGCGCAACGCTTTGGAACGCACTTTCTTTGAACGGCAATTTTTACGAAAAAACTCCCTACACTGGCCGAACTAAGCGAATAGCTTTAACAATTGTAATTTTAGCTGCGCTGTCCCGCGTGTTAGGCAGTGCTGTCATCTTGTTAATCAACCGAACTGAGCTATCAGTATTATTTCTAGGACTTTTGATAGAGGGTTTGGCCGTCGCGGGGGGTTATTATTTTTGGACTTTCACTATCTTTAAAATCGGGGAGTGGCTGAAACCGGGTCACGTAACTTATAGGGAGTTGTTGGTTCCGATCGGCTTTGCCTACGCCCCCCAAGCGCTGAATTTCTTAACCTTAATTCCCTTGCTGGGAGAAGGAATAGAGCGCATATTAGCTGTGTGGAGTTTGCTAGCTGTAATTGTGGCGGTTCGCCAAGGTTTGGATATTAAAACTCGCTGGGCGGTGTTAATTTGTTTTGTGGGTTGGCCGTTGATTCAAATTGCGATCGGCTTTGTGGAAGTAATTGAACAGTTGCTTTCACGGTGGCTTTAAAAGTAGCAAGTTGTAATAATTAAAAATGCCAAAGTACAAAAAAAGTACATTTCACAAGGTTTCCTGATTTCTCCGGCAAGTATGCGAGCCACAGGTGCAGATAGAGTTATGGTGCGTGACTATTTAGGCATTCTGCACTTGCTCGAATCTATTTAAAGTCACGCACCCTACGTTGGGTATATCGAGTTATGGTGGGTGACGATTGAAACCTTGTGCACCTGCTCGAATCTATTCGCAGTCACGCACCATAAATTTGCTTTAAAAGAGGATAAAATTGTCAGGCTTAAAAAACCCAAAAGCACAAAAAAACTGTCGGCTCAACTCCGGGTAATTTCTCCGGCAAGTATGTAAATAATAGCAACTGAAAAACGCCGCCAATTTTGCCATTGCGAGCCGGAGATCCCACAATACCTTTAACCTGTTAAAATAAAATTGCTTTGGGGCGAAATACTCTGCATCGCAGCGCGTCATTGCAAACAAAAGCATTTCTCGCTCGTACTCGAAGCAGTTTCGCTTGCTTTCTTTGAGAGAATGCTTGACAGGGTGGCCGTGGGAAAGTAGATTGAGGCACAGCAGATAGCATGATTATTGACGGCAACCACACCCCTACTATTCGGGTCTCCCCACTGTCCCTCCTCCCTTAGCAAGATACATTGTTAGAGAAGGAAATACACAAAAATTTACATCTATAATTTGTGTAATGTTCCAAATCGCTCCTCACCAGCAGCGATACAGCCCTCGCCAAGACAGTAGGATAGAAAAAATATGTTTGAACGCTTTACAGAACAAGCCATTAAAGCAATCATGCTAGCCCAAGAGGAAGCGCGGCGCCTCGGTCACAATTTTGTAGGCACCGAGCAAATTCTTCTGGGGCTCGTCGGCGAAGGCACTGGCATCGCTGCAAAAGTATTACTGGATATGGGCCTCAACTTGAAAGAGGCGCGCAATGAAATCGAAAATATCATCGGTAGAGGTTCCGGGTTCCTCCCGCCGGAAATTCCTTTTACGCCCCGCGTCAAGCGCATTTTTGAGACGGCACTCAACGAAGCGCGCCAGTTAGGCCACAATTACATCGGCACCGAACACATCCTGCTAGGGCTGATTCAGGACGATGAAGGCGTGGCGGCGAAGGTGCTGCAAAACTTGGGAATCGATCGCCAGAGAGTTCGCACGCAGGTAATTCGTGCCGTAGGAGAAGTCGCGGCGGTACCTGGAGGTAGGGGAGATAGCGGCGATCGCAAAATCCCGACTTTAGAAGAATTTGGCACAAACTTGACCAAGTTAGCCGCAGCAGGCAAACTCGATCCCGTTGTGGGCCGCGAAAATGAAATCGAGCGCGTGATCCAAGTGCTCGGCCGCCGCACGAAGAACAATCCAGTGTTAGTAGGCGAACCAGGAGTCGGCAAAACAGCCCTCGCCGAAGGTCTAGCCCAGCGGATTGTTAATAGAAACGTCCCGGAAATTTTAGAAGACAAACAAGTAATCAGCCTCGATATGGGTTCGCTGATTGCTGGTACAAAGTTCCGAGGCGAATTTGAGGAACGGCTAACGAAAATCATGGCCGAAATTCGCGCTGCAGGCAACATCATTCTGGTAATTGATGAAATTCACACCTTAGTCGGTGCAGGGGCGATTCAAGGCAGCATGGACGCCTCCAATATGCTCAAACCCGCCCTTGCTAGAGGCGAATTGCAGTGTGTCGGCGCAACTACCTTGGACGAATATCGCAAGCACATCGAGCGCGACGCTGCCTTAGAACGCCGCTTCCAACCGATCAAAGTCGGTGAACCGAGCGTGGCTGAAACAATAGAAATATTGTACGGGTTGCGATCGGCCTACGAACAGCACCACAGACTGACGATTTCCGATGCAGCGATAGAAGCAGCGGCTACACTCTCAGACCGGTACATTAACGATCGATTTTTGCCAGACAAGGCGATCGACTTAATTGACGAAGCAGGTTCCCGCGTCCACGTCTTGAACTCGCAAACCCCCCCCGAAGTTAAAGAACTCAAAAAACAACTTCCGGCTGTTAGCAAAGAAAAAGATGCTGCGGTACGCGAGCAAGACTTTGATAAAGCTGGCAAATTGCGCGATCGCGAATTAGAAATCGAAGCCGAAATCGCCGCAGCTACTATCAACAAAAGCCAGATCAGAATCTCTCCCATCGTCACTGAAGAAGACATCGCCCACATCGTGGCTAATTGGACGGGAGTACCGGTCAGCAAGCTGACAGAATCGGAATCGGAATTGCTGCTGCACATGGAAGATACTTTGCACCAGCGCTTGATTGGTCAAGAAGAAGCTGTCAGCGCAGTTTCTCGGGCCATCCGTCGCGCGCGGGTAGGCTTGAAAAATCCGAATCGCCCGATCGCCAGTTTCATCTTTTCTGGCCCCACAGGCGTCGGCAAAACGGAACTTACAAAAGCCCTGGCAACTTATTTCTTCGGTTCCGAAGAAGCCATGATTCGGTTAGATATGTCCGAATTCATGGAACGCCACACGGTTTCTAAACTCATCGGTTCGCCTCCGGGTTACGTCGGCTACGACGAAGGTGGCCAACTAACAGAAGCAGTCCGGCGCCGTCCTTACACAGTCATCTTGTTCGACGAAATCGAAAAAGCTCACCCGGATGTCTTCAACATGATGCTGCAAATCTTGGAAGACGGCCGCTTGACGGATGCTAAAGGTCGGACAGTAGACTTTAAGAATACACTGCTGATCATGACCTCAAACATTGGTTCGCGAGTGATTGAAAAAGGTGGCGGCGGTCTCGGTTTCGAGTTTGCTGAAAGTGCCGCAGACGGTCAATACAACCGCGTTCGCAGCTTGGTAAACGAAGAACTGAAACAGTTTTTCCGTCCCGAATTTATCAACCGCTTGGATGAGATTATCGTCTTCCGCCAGTTGAACAGGGAAGAAGTCAAGCAGATTGCGGACATCATGTTGCAGCAAGTCTTCAGCCGCTTAACCGAACAGGGTATTACTTTGTCGGTGACAGACCGGTTCAAGGACTTGTTAGTTACAGAAGGCTACAATCCCAGCTACGGTGCTCGACCTTTGCGCCGCGCAATCATGCGGTTGTTGGAAGATGTACTGGCTGAGGAAATGCTGTCTGGGAAGCTGAAAGACGGCCAAAAGGCGATCGTTGATGTGGACGAAAACGGTCAGGTTAAGGTAGTGCCCGATGGCTCATCTGAGCCGAAATTGCCCGAATTCGCATTGAGCCATTAATGCGATCTACAAACGGATAAATACTGTTGATTAAAAACCCGGTTTCTGCGAGAAACCGGGTTTTTCATTAAATGAAACCAGTTTAAAAAAAGCAACTTTAGGCAAGCTCCAAATCCTTATATAATCAGTCATATCAAATTTGGTAGCATCGGAATTATTCCTCTCTGTATTCTCTCCCTCTGCGTTCTCTGCGCCCTCTGCGGTTAAATCATTCCGATACAAGCGGAAACGATATCATTCCCAATTCTAAAATCTAAAATCTAAAATCTAAAATCTAAAATGGTATGAGTTATGACTCTGTTATCCCAACACATTATCTACAGCAATTTCTACATCTGGAAAAGCTAGAATTGATAAAACCTGACCCCGATGAAATCTTTGAATATTTTGGTATCCCGAAGGAGAAGGTTCGCGATAAACTACTACACATTGCTCGTTAATATCTACCAGCCAAACTTCTACAATATTGTCTTCGGCATAAAGAGGAATTTTGATATTTCTGTCAGTTTCAGCGGTTGCATCCGCTACTTCCACAATTAGTAAAATATCCTCAGACTGAGGATGTCCCGATTCGTAAAAATCATCGCGCCGTCGCAGCAAGGAAATATCCGGTTCAGGTTCCGAGTTATCGTCCAATTCTACCGGATCTTGAACTCCAATGGTTACTCTCGATAATAAGCGGATATAGAATAGCTCTGTGAGACGCTTGACATGAGATGTATGCCTTCTACCGACGGCGGCCATTTGAACAATTTCTCCTCGAATTAATTCAACTTTATCATCTTTTGTCAAGATGCCAGCTTCAATTATCTGATGATATTCTTTTACTGTAAATAACCGCTTGATTAACTGAGTTGTGATCATTGGTTATGCCGGGAATATTGGAGTTTTTGTCTGCGTCCGCAGGCCTAATAATGTGATTATACTACATCGAACAGTAGTCGTTCAGTAGGGCAGGCATTGCTCGCCTTACAATCGCTGAATCTAATCCCAGGATTGCAATTGCACAACCCAATGCTGCACCAAAGCAGAAATGCGATCGCGCCGAGTTTCAAAAGTAGCAGCAATCCAAATAAACACAATCCCAAAAGCCAAACCAATCGCCCATTTAATCAGCGGATAATCGAATATCAGAACCACCAACTGATAGAAAACATTGATTAAAAATACAGCCGTTCCCACAAACAAAAATGCCCGAACTCGCAGCGCCAAACCCGCTGCAATAGCCACCAAACTAAAAGCTCCCGCCACTAAAGCGTTGCTTTGCTGAGTCAAAAGAGGTATCCCGCAAATCAGCGCAGTTGCGAGCATTCGCAGATTGTGGCGCAGCGGTTTTTGTGCTGGTAATTTTAGATCGCGATCGAACTGAGCAACGTAAAGGAAAGAAAGCCCTAAAGGAGTAAAAAACCACTCCGGCTGAGTCAATCCCATTTGTCCAAACCACCTGAGCAATATCCAGTCAATTATCGCCACACTCACATAGGTAAAACGGACTTCCTGCCTTTCCCAAGCTAGGAAAACATAGAAGGCGGCAGCTATCAGCAAGCTAATCGGATAAAACTTATACGGACTTTCTAAAATAGTAACTATTGGAATCAGCGAAGCAATTACCTGCCAAGGTTTTTTTGACCAAGCCCAGTTGTCCCAAGGCAAAATGTAAATGAAATAAGCTAATAGAGAAGCGAGGGCAACTTTCCAAGGCCCCAGCGGCCCGGAAATATACTTAACTAAAGGCGTATTGATCCAATAAAGCCGGATGCCAAAGGCTTCTAGCCAGCCCAAGTAAATCCAAATTTCTCCCCATTGGCGATCGAGATTATTTCGCCCTTGCAAGAAAGCATATTGAACTAATAAAGCACCAGTGACTAATCCTAAACTTAGGCCGGACTTAATATCATCGGCAGAAGCCCACATCAGCAGCAAACTGCTCAAAACCCAGTGCAGGTGAGCAAATATTTTTAACTCCGTATTAGTTAAATGTAAATAATTGCTGAGCCAAGGAGATAAAATGCGATAAATATATGTTAAAGTTGTGCCGAGAGTGGCCAGGACAATTAAGCCATCTCCAAAAGCTCCTCCTGGTGTTTGAAAAAGTTGATATAGTAGCGATTCGTAAGCAGCAACGGACACGCCAATTAATCCCAAATAAACCAAAGGTTTGAATTCTGGCTCCCGCCTACCAATGCCGATCGCAATTAAAGACGCACCCAACACAGTTAAACCAGTCCAATTCGCAAAAGTGTGCGATCGGAAAGTTAAACCCAATACGCCGTAAACCAAAGGTATAAAATGGATGCTAGGTAAAATTGTTGGATCGGGGTGGCGGCGTCGCCACACATCACCCAATAATTGAGTAAACAATCCAAGAGCGATATTAGCAACTGCCAAATTAATCGTAGTGCGATCGACAAAACTCAAACCCACTGCTGTCAACAACTCCAAACTCCAAGCCAAGGCATAAATTGCCAGAGGGGAAAGTTGGCCTAAACTTCGGAAAATAATCGCAGCCATTATCACCAAAATCGCCGCCAAAGCTTCAGCAGATGGCGGGAAACTCAAGCTACTGGCGGCGTAGAGTTCATAGGAATAAAAAGTAATAGTTGTTAACAGTAAGCCTGCCAGTAAGATTGCCCATCCATCTAAAGCTTGCTCGTAAATTTCAGCTAATCGAAAAGGCTCAGGTAAACCCTGGGAAAAACGAACAATCATCCTGCGAAGCAACCACAGAGACAAAACAGCGATCGCCCCGGCCATTCCCCAATCCCAACCCGATACAAAACCTAATTGATCGATCGCTGCAGCTACGAAACTCAAGCCAAACCCCACTCCAAGCGCAGCCGCTGGTATCTCGACTAAATAGTAAGTATTGACCCACATTAATCCGGCGGCCAAACCAAAACCAATTAACCGATATCCCGGAAAAGTAAAAATTAGAAATTGTGCAAATATTAGGGCGATCGTACTAAAGGTACTGGCAACTTGTTTGTGAGGAACCTCAGTATATTTAGCAACAGCAGTCAAAGCCAAAGGAGTCACCAGCCAGAGCAAACTCCACTGAGGGCGATCAGTGGCAGTACCCGCAATCAAATAATTTTGCAACAAGACAAAGCTAAATCCTGCTAATACTAAGCCCAGATACCAGGAACTTTGAAACCATGCAGGATGCCAGCGAAAAAATGCAGAGCTTTCTCTGGAATTTTCCGCTTTCATCCCGACAAAAAATGCCCATTCACTCGCCATAAATATTAATAATATTGCTGACCAAATATTGGGTGTCAGGTTTGGTAAAAATAAGTCAATTGCCGAAGCGATCGCGCCTAAACCCATAATGTGAGTTATGGGAACCAAAATTGCCGGATTTTCCTGTTGTTCAGCCGCAGAAGCCGGCCTCGAAACTCGCCGGGAATTGTCGGGGATTACGTATTTCCAAGTGATCCAACCTAAAATTAAAGTAGAGACTAATAAATTGAGCGATCGCCAAAACGGATTGACAAAACTAATAACAGTTAAAGCACTCCCCAAAGCGAGAGCAAGGTTTTCGCCAAAACTGGCAAGTTGAAACTTTCGCTTGCGGTAGAGCCACTCGGCCGCACTTACCATTAAAATTAAATAAGGCAACAGCAGAACACCCCAAAAAGCCCAAGGAGTTTCCTGAGAGTTTGTAAGCTGAGTTAAAAATGCTACAACTTGTGTTTTAATCCCTAAAGGAAGCACTCGCCAAAACAGCCAAATACTCTGAAGTCCCACCGCCTCCAGCATTACCAAATCAAACTTTTGCCAAAACCGCACTAAACGGTTATAAAAAAACCAAACAGCCAATCCGCTAACTGCGATCGCCTGTAGCGGAATGTCGCGAAAACAAACCAGCCACCCCAAACCCAACAAACCCATTCCCGCTAATTGCCATTTAAAAAAATTGCTGGGATTTGGCTGCTCGGATATATTGTTTTCAATAGTCCCAGATGGCCGGGGTTGCTGCCAATCTAGCCATGCTAAAAGCACACCACAAATCGCCAAAGCTAAACCCATTTCAGCGATATTTACATCCTTGACAAATATCGCTCGACCCAGTAAAATTCCTAATGAATAAGCTACTAAAGCTGCTTTTTTGTAAGTCAGAAAATCTCTGCTCAAACTGAAAGCAGCGGGGAATGTTTCAGTATTTCCCCCACGTTGGATAGATTGCAATCGTTGTTGCTGAACTTGATAAACTGTAGTAGCAGCAGTTCCCACTGTACCCAAATAAACCGCAGCCAGGGAAAAGCCTGCGAATGCCCAGCCCCAGTGCAAATAACTCAATCCCAAGTGATTTAGGGCGATCGATCGAGCGATGTTTTTTCCTGAACAGCTTTGATATTGATATTTGATAATCCGGGCAGTTATCCAAGTCAAAATAAGTGCCGCTGCGATTGCTACCGCCCAATCCCAAGGATACCGCCACAATCCAAAAGTATCCATTGCCCAAAAATTGATCGGCACTAGCAACAGCGTCACTTCTTGCAAAGTTTGAGCAGTCAAGTGCAAATTCTGCTGTCTGTTTGCCCAACTGCTAATCGCCCAAAAGGTTAAAGTATAAGCTAATAAAACTCCATATTGTCCGGCGGCAGGAAATCTTTCCCACTGGCTGGCAGCTAAGACTCCAGAGGAGACAACTACCATGAACACTCCTAAAAACAACAGCCACACCACGCTAATTTCTGCCATTAGTGAGTGCAAAATTTGAGCGATAAAATTAGGGGTTTGAGTAGTTTCTGTGGGTCTAGCAACGCTTTCTCTGCTGCTAGGTACTGCTTTTTGCGTTGATAAGGCAGGTACTTTTGGCTCGGCAATAGGAGCTCGCGGGTTCTCAATTTCAGAAAAATCTACAGCGGGATCTCTGATTGGGCAGACTAAATACTGTCGGCACAATTCCTCAACCTCAGCGGGCGAAAGTAAACCTAGCCGCAGCCACGCATCTAAACCTGTCAACAACTCAGGATGCGACGCTAAGATGCTCAATTCAATTTTGCTCGATCGATCTTTGGGAGACGACATTGGCTTAAACTTGTACTAAGTACCTTCAAGCTATAGCCTAGATTAATGTCGATCGAACATGGCAACATTGCGCCATCGAAATTGGCACAATAAGTATTTATGACTAAATATCTGTCGCAGCCAGTGTCAACCGGTGAAAAAATCCCGCTGATGGGCCTAAACCAGCGTACATCAGCGGTGAAAAACTCCCAATTAGGACACAGCAGCGGTTTCCTTACCGATCAACATATTGCAGCAAAGTGTCTACACTAGCATTGTGGTCTATGAAAGAAAACAAATGTTTGAAGAGGAGTTTTCCATCTGCACCCAAAACAAACTGAGCCGGCAAAGGAGCACCTAAAGCCTGACCGACTTGATAAGCCCGAAACACTTTACAGCCTGGATCAGAAAGCAGAGGCATTTTCAAGCCTAAATCTCTAACCACAATTTGGCTTTGACGATCGTCGGTACTGGCAACCATCAATAATTCTATATTGCGATCGGCAAATTTTTCCCAGTTTTCATTCAAAGCTTTAATGTGAGGAAAACAGAAAGGGCAATATTGCTTTTCAGTAAAAATCCGCGTAAAAGCCAGAATTACCGGCTTATCGCCCCGATAATTCGACAGCCGCACCAATTTGCCATTATTAATATCCGGCAATTCAAAATCTGGCGTCATCTGTCCCAGGTTCAGAACATTACTCGCCGGGACAGGCAATAAATTTTGGAAAAACCGCTCATTTAACAAGCCGCTAAAATTAGTAGAAGTCAGCATATTTCCTAATTTGGTAATTGCTAATTGCTAATTGGTAATTAAAAATCCGGTTAAATAAATGCCTCTGCGGGTAGGGACACGGCGCTGCCGTGTCCCTACAAATATAATGTGCTTAAACCGCAGCAAAGAATACCTTAGACTTGACTGGATCGGGAGTCATAGTCTTGTCACCGGGCTGCCAGCCGGCGGGACAAACTTCATCGGGGTGAGACTGCACGTGTTGGATAGCTTGCAGAGTACGGAGAGTTTCGTCCACGTTGCGGCCGAAGGCAAGATTGTTGATAGTAGAGTGTTGGATGATGCCTTCTTTGTCGATGATGAACAGACCTCTGAGGGCAACGCCTGCTTCTGGGTCGAGGACGTTGTAGTCTGAACTAATTGTTTTTTTGAGGTCAGCAACTAAGGGATAGTTGAGGTCGCCGACACCGCCTAATTTGCGGTCTGTTTGTATCCAAGCGAGGTGAGAGAATTCACTGTCAACGGATACGCCGAGGATTTCGGTATCGATTTTCTTGAAGTCCTCGAAGCGATCGCTAAATGCTGTAATCTCAGTCGGGCACACAAAGGTGAAGTCCAAGGGGTAGAAGAACAGGACTACATACTTTTTGCCTTTATAGTCGGACAGTTTAACTGTCTTGAATTCCTGATCCACTACGGCTGTTGCTGCGAAATCGGGTGCAGCTTGACCAACCCGGAGGCATTCACTGGTCATAGATTTTGTTTCCTTTTTTACGAACTGTTACAAATATATCATACTCATAACGACTACAAGTATCTTCTTGAGAAATCAAAAAAACACGCTCTCAAGATTGAGAGCGCGATTTTTTTGATTAAATAATGGCTCAGGCGGGATTTGAACCTGCGACCTTGGGCTTATGAGTCCCCTGCGCTAACCACTGCGCCACTGAGCCAAATCTACTTCACGATTTACTATCGTAGCACGGTAGGGCTAGCTATGTCTTCTTTTCAAGCAACACTATTTCTAATGACTGCCAGTAAAAGTTATGAGTTTTGGTAATCATTCAAAACCCATAACTTCCAACAAGTCGTTACCGAGAAGCGCTGGACGCATCGTCGGGCAGAACAGCCATTGGGTTGATAGCACCCTGTCCGGCGGGATGAATTTCAAAGTGCAAGTGTGGCCCGGTACTGAAGCCAGTGCTGCCCATTTCTGAAATTTGTTCCCCTTGAGCGACTCTCTGACCTTTTTGCACCAAAATTCGGCTGTTGTGGGCATAGACAGTCTCAGTGCCGTCAGGATGGGTAATTTCCACCAGATACCCGTAGCCGCCGTCGTTCCACTGAGCATAGGTAACCACCCCGTCTGATGCTGCCACAATTGGCGTGCCGATCGGCCCTGCAATATCAATTCCCTTGTGCATCCGTCCCCAACGCCAACCGTAGCCAGAAGTAAGAACGCCCTTAGACGGCCAAATAAACCCCTTAGCCGACTGTTGTTTGCCGTTAGGCAGATAAGTATCAGGGCTCGAAAGCGGAGGCAGTTCCGGAGAAACCATGCGTCCCAAAGACGGGTTGCTTAGGGGATCGTAACCGTCGGCTCCCAAAGGAGCAGTTGCTACCACAGGCTGTTGAGCAGAGGTCGGCGTCAGGTTGATCGGTTGTTGTTCCGCTGCGCGAGCGGGGTCTAACCGCTCTTGCTGCTGCTTCTGAACCTGCTCAGACCAGGCTCTCGATGGCGGTCTGCTGATTTCATTCTGCACCGCCTCAGTATAGTCGGGGGTGTAGAGATATGGATTGACACTTGGCATATCCTCAGACGGGTTGACCGAGGGCCCGTCAGTTGGAGCCAGGGACACCGCATTGGCGCCGATCGAATTGCGCGAGGCACGATATTCCTCTCGCAGCCTGACAACTTCTGCCCTCAAGCGTTCGGAATAAGGGTTGAGAGCTTCTGCGGTGGGGAGATACTCCGAATTCGACTCTGGTAAAGCGCTAGTTGGAGCGGCATTTGAACCCTGAGCGCTAGTATTTGGCACGAAGCTGATCGGCTGCGGGTATTCTCCCGTAGCGATGGCCGTAGCAGTTGCACTGGCTGGCCCAGGCAGGGCACTGGTGTCAACTGCACCTGTAAATGTTGGTTCGCCTTGAAGATCCAGCTTCCGTGGATCGCTAATGGTTTGGGAAACTTGAGTCAGCGGAATGCTGTTAATTTGGGGAACCATCGGCGCTGAAATATTGTTCAGACCTTCCAGGTTCTCCAGGGGAGAGACAACAGGTACTGTGGGCGCGGGCGCTGCAACGCCAGCACCGGCTATTTCCGAGGTAGACGAGCTGGGGTTCAAAGATGCCGGAACCGAACTCGCCGCCCAGACAGATGTAGAGTTGGAGGCAGAATAAGAGGCTGCCACCTGCACCCCTGGATTTTTAAACCCAACTTGGGGAATTTTCAGCCGTTGATTTACATTC
Source organism: Microcoleus sp. LAD1_D3 (assembly GCF_036702135.1). NCBI lineage: Bacteria > Bacillati > Cyanobacteriota > Cyanophyceae > Oscillatoriales > Microcoleaceae > Microcoleus > Microcoleus sp. LAD1_D3. The sequence goes on from NZ_JAUBSB010000004.1 coordinate 71,062, forward strand.
AGCAAGTTGGGGTTGCCGAGCTTGTTGACGGAGATCAGATCTGTGGGCGATACGCCGTGACCTTTGGCGATCGCATCTAGCGTATCTCCCGGACGCACGCTGTAGAGAACCTCAGCCGGCGCGGCGGTACTTCCCGCAGGGGGGACTAGCACAGCCGAGGGCAAACTGGGTGTTGCCAAAGACTGTTCAATTGACTCGAATGCTCGATCGGGCGATGCTTCTTGACCGACCCCGGCATTGGGAATTACAGGTGTGGCATCGAGGTCAGGAATAGTTGTCTCAGTTGCATATCCGGGGGAGGTCAGCGTCGGTGCTGACTCGGGCAAAAATGCCGCAGGTGTAGATAAATTTGCTCCCCCCTCCGACCCGAACATAGTTCGACGCGATTCTGTGGTGCGGTTTTCCTGTTTTTTTAAACTGTCGATCGCCCCGTCTGCGTTCGGGATTTCGATCAAACTTTGTTCCGGTATCGTCGTGACCAGCGGGGTCCCTGCGGTTGATGGCAGCGCTGTCAGGGCTGCACTATCCAATGGCTCGGAGCCAGTCAGATTTAACTCTTGTTCGGGATTGACCGTCGCTGCGCGGTCTAGGGAAGCCGATGTGCTATAGCCGGCGTTCTGTTGTGGTGTGGCTTCCGTCGCCGTCGGAATTCTGAGCTGTTGGCCAACTTGGAGTAGGGTATCGGGTTTGATCTCGTTGGCAGTTGCTAGTGCCAACGGTTCAACTTCATAATCCCGAGAAAGCTCCCAAAGGCTTTGCCCCTCCTGCACCTTAACCGTCACCGGTTCAGAAGGTGAGCCGGGCTGTTCGGCCCTGGAACCGTCAACTTGTGCCGACGTAGCCGGCCCGTTGGCCGATACTGGCTGTACTTCAGCGGTGGATTCTGATGTCGGTGCGAGTTCAGACGCGCGAGCGCTGTCTCCATTTCTCGGTAGCAGGATGCCAGAAGCACCTACCGATATTGCCAGCCCGATCGTGGCGAGAGAGCGAACTCTGCCAGTGCTGAGCGTTGTCTGTTTGGACGGTTCCGCAGAACCGTCTCTGTCGATTTCACTAGCCTGAACAGGCTTAATTTGGGGATATGTTCGTTTCAAAAAAACGACCTCCTACTGAGAAGCGCTAACTGTCCTTGGAAACACTCAAGGGGATCGCATGACGCTGAATTTAAATCAACAAGCAAAAGTATTCTGATTGTTGACAGCTATCATGCTTAGGCCAGATTACCTTGCTTTTTAAATTTAGACAAGCTCAAACCGTCAGAAATTTTAAAATTCTCGGTCAAACCTGCTGCAATTAACCCCAAAAGCCTTACACCGTAATAGCTGGAACGAATACATAAAATATTCATTCCCGTAAGGCTCTGAACTCTTACCTATTATCCGACTGTATGCTAATTTCCGGACAGGCTACAACCGTATATTTACTAGATATAGTGTTCAGACCCAAGCTGGTGTTCGCTGACGCCCTAAATCGCTAATATTCTTTATTGTTTGTTGCTGAATCCTCTTGCGAGTAATTTGGTGTTGCTGATAACAATCTGTTTTTGAATGAATAAAATATATTAATGTCGGCTATCTAGATTTTCACCCCTTTGATACAAATTTCTTATATTAAATTGGATATTTTGCCACCTCCGGCAGCTATTAAATATCTATATATTTATGTGTTGATAATGATTTATCCCAGCTCCCCCAACTGTCGTTTAGCCTCAAATAAACCCACAGCGGCGCTGACTGAGAGGTTCAAACTCCTAACTCCAGGCTGGCTCATCGGAATAAAAACTGTGGCGTCGCAGGCATCCAAGACGAATTGGGGAATGCCTACAGTTTCCGAGCCAAACATCAGCCAGTCGCTGGACTGAAATTGAAATTCGGCGTAACTGCATCGCCCGCCAGTGCTGAATCCGATCGATCGCCCTCCTCGTTGCTGCCGACAGGCCCCAAAAGCCGCTAAGTCTTCGTGGCAGTGGAGATTGACATAGGGCCAGTAATCTAAGCCGGCTCGTTTCAGGTAGCGATCGCTAATTTCAAACCCCAGCGGGCCGACTAAATGCAGTTCCGTGCCTGTGGCAGCGCAAGTGCGGGCGATATTGCCAGTATTCGGGGGGATTTGCGGGTGAATCAAGACAAGTTGGGGCATGAAGCTAATTAAAAGCGAAAAACACAGCTATTGGGAAATTTATAAAACTACCCAAAGGTAGATATACCTTATAGCTTTTATTTATAACCTTTGTCGAGCTCCATTGATTAAATATTCTGATTTGTTTTTAGGCGTCGCTCTGCAACTTTTTTCATGGAGGTTCGGGCTATTTGTATTATTGGCTGAGTACGCATAGCCAGGGGGCTAGTGAAAGCCCCCGTTATAATAACGGCGGGTACTTCACGCAACTAACTGGGCACACAAGTTGTCTTCGAGCTCCCATTCCTGGTGAGCCATGCCATCAATTCCTTGGAGAATAATACTTCGGGTGTCCAAACCGCCCTCATGCAGCTTTAACCACTGCTGGGCGGTGTTGCCTTCCCGGAGAATTTTTTTGAGAGGTGAGAGAAAGCAGCTAAAGCCGCGTTTTTTGGCGAAAGGCCACACTTCGCGGTAAATTTCCTCAATCCAATCTCGTGCCAGAATAGTTCTGCCGTCTTGCCAGTGCGTGAGTTCGGCATCCAAACTTTGGCGAGATGCAGCAATTTCGTTGGCGTCTGTGAGGGCAACTAAGTCTTGGTTGCGGGTGGCCGCCGGTAAGGTGCTGAGTTCTAACGGGTCTAAGCTGGGGTCTTCCATCATCTGCCAAATGCGAGCTTCTAGTAAGGCAGTGATGGCCAACAAAGCCAGAGGATTGACTTCGAGGTCGCAAATTCTCAGTTCGAGGCGGTTGAGACAGTAGGGGCGACGATCGCCATTTGGGCGCACGGCAGACCACAAATGGCGGACATTTTGCATTGTGCCGAGTTCTAACTGTTCTTCAGTCCACTGAATGTAATGCTTGTGACTCTCAAACAGGGGGACGATGGCTGGAGTTTTGGGAAACAAACCCCACCGAGTGGAATGATAGCCCGTGGCTTCGCCATCGAGGAAGGGAGAAGAGGCGCTCAAGGCAAGGTAAAGCGGTGCTTCGACGCGGGCGAGGCGGATGGCGCGCATCAGCATTTCTGGTTGCGAGATGCCGATGTTGATGTGAATGCTGGCGGTGACGACTTTGGTGCCGTAGGTTTGCTCGATGTAGGTGTGGTAGGGGTTGTTGGGATCGGATCTGTAAAATTGATCGCTCCCCCCCAGAGACAGGGTACTTCCCGGCAGCAAGGTATAGTCGCCTAATTGTTTGAGATACTCGCGCAGCCGGACTCGCGGCTTGACTAAGGCGCACAGCAGGCGATCGTAGCTGCACAGCGGGGCGGTCGTGTACTCCACATTGCGGCTATCAGGCTCCCGCACAAATCCCTCTAGATGGGCGACTATGCGATCGGAGAGACCGACAACCTCACCTTCGGGCGTGCCGGTATACATTTCTACTTCAAAGCCTTTTGATAGCAGCACGTTTGTTCCTCAGCTAAGTTGAGTGCTAGTTTCAAGTATCCCAAAAATTGACCTGTTCATACTATCTTCCATGAGGCAGAGTTGAAATTTTTCGCGCCTGGCACTGAAACCCGGTTTTTCGGTGCCGGGAAGTTTGAGCGTTTGGGTGTTAGTTGCGATCGGACTGGCACGACAAATACTACCATCGCAAAGAGTTTCCGAGGCGGTTTTAGAGTCAAAAAGGCTGTTTGTTCGATCGCGGGCGTGTTTCATTCGGCATTCGTGACGATCGAACTTATGGTGAATAGAACCCACTCCTGCCTCAGTTCGGCATCTGTTTTCAGCCTAGAGGGGGATAGCCGCAGATATATCTTGGGTGCGATCCTAAAAGAGGGCTCTGCAATATTTTTGAGCTATAATATTAACCCCTAAAAATCCCTGTGAAAGATCAAGACAGAACTCCTCCCAATTTTTGGAATATGCTAAGCAATTTAGCCTTAGTCAGGTTTTTGCTTTTATTTGCTTCAGGTTGGGCTGGACTGCAACTTTTAGCTTACTTTGAAACTGCCGTTGCGGTTTTCACGATTGCTGCACTCGTGGCTTTTTTGCTCAACTATCCGGTGCGAACTCTCCAGAGATTTTTACCGCGAAGTTTAGCTGTCGCCTTCGTTGTCTTGCTCACCCTTTTAGTTTTTGGCGGTCTCACCGTCACCGTAGGCGTCACTCTTTTATCTCAAGGACAGCAATTAATTGACAGCATGACTGAATTTGTGAATGCTCTGGCGCCTCTGTCCGAGCGCCTCGAAACATTCCTGCGGGCGAGAAACCTGCAAGTTAACCTCCGAGTTATTGAGGAACAACTGCGAAATCAAGCTTTAGCTGGAGTTGTTTCGAGTATTGCTTTTTTACAAGTATTTTTAACTAATTTATTAAATTTAATATTAATTATGGTGGTGGCTTCTTTCATGTTAATTGATGGAGAGAGGCTGTGGCTGTTGGTTCTTAAATTTATACCCCGACACCTGCACAGGCGTTTAAGTTTAACAATAGAGCGAAACTTTTTAGGATTTTTTCAGGCACAAATTTTGTTAATGTTATTTTTGACAACAGCAAGCTTTGGAATTTTTCTCCTATTAAATGTGAGATTTCCTTTAATTTTAGCATTTATTATCGGATTGTTTGATTTAGTTCCAGGGATCGGAGCGACGCTGGGAATTAGCTTAGTTTGTTTTATTGTATTGTCTCAAAATGTGTGGCTATCCTTAAAAGTATTGGCAGCTTGCATTGTTTTGCAGCAAATTCAAGACAACTTTATTCATCCGAGACTCATGCAGAATTCGCTTAACCTCAATCCGGTAGTGGTATTTTTTGCACTGTTAGTAGGTGCGAGAGCCGCAGGACTTTTAGGCATATTTCTGGCTATTCCGCTAGCGGGAGTGATAGTTAGCTGGTTTGAAATTGAAGAAATGCAAGGGGAAGGTTAATTGATACAACCCTCCTATTTGACATCAAATCCGGCTTAAAAAACAGGTTTTAAGCTGCCGACTAAAAACCGCATGCCTTGAAAAAATTTCCTTTGCGTAACGCGACACTAAAAGTAAAGAGGAAAAAGCAAGGTAGGGTGCATCAATCCCTGGGCACTTTACTGCGTAAAGTCAATGAATAAATTGCAAGTCAGTAGGAAATCTTTCTTCTTCTGGTTCCGGATCGTAAATGTAATCGCAGTCAAAGCGCAAAGCTTGAGAGTGGCGGCTGATGGAAAATCCGCAGTGACTCACCATCTCTGTAGTAAAACTGGCCATGACTAACTCAATGAGTTTTCTATAAGAAATGTTAGGCTGTTGAACGTAGTAGGTGCGTCTTGCAAAAAATATTCTCTCATCTTTCGGTACAATTATGCCATTAATTCGGTGTGCGTGTTGAATCGGCTTGATATAGGTTTCAATAAACTGCGACTGATTTTTTTGCAGTCTCGCTAATCTTTCGTGTTGCAACCAGCTCATTTGAAACACAATTTTAATAAATTCAAAGCCCAAAATGTAGTTAAAAACATTATTGCGTTCTTCTGTACTCAAGACGAAGCGGAGTGCAGATTCTAAATATTGGTCAGTTTCTCGGCGCGATTGTTGAGCTGAGTGGATATAAAATTGTTTGATGTAGCTTCTTAAATCTGATTCGTTTAATTGTTTTTTGACTCGGAATCTGATTAAATACTCTTTGACTCGGTGTAGAGTATCTACATCTTCAAACATTTTTGAGACTAAACCGTCGGCTGTATAGTCATCTAAAAATTCTGCTTGCAAGTCAGGAGTAGAGGCGCACAATATGTAGCAGAGGGACAAGACATAGCGTCGCTGGTTCCAAGGCAAGCTTTGGGCCCAATCTTTAACTTCTACAGGGAGTTTTTGGAGCACGGTATCTGTGTGGGGGAGTTGAGCAAGGTCGGCATATTTATGTTTTTGTTTAATCATTGCCTGAAACCTTATATTAGTAAGTATACAGAGTAGTAGATCGCAGATGATGGGAGGGGGAAACTGCGACGGAGGGTTGCAAGTTATTCTGTCTTATTTTCTTGCCATCTATCTAAATATACATTCTGTAGGGAACAGCGGGGGTGATCTGTCTCACAGTTTTGCGAATTTTAAATCACAAATGCTAGCTCTTTGCATCACATTTGGGGGCGGCGAGTGTCACGCATAAAACTTATTCACGTCACCGGAGCAACAGCGGGTTTCGTTGAGGATTAAGTCCGGTGATTCATCAGTTTTTGTTAGTAATAATTACTGAACTCAATCATGAACTTGACTACAAGTATTTTCTCGGAAAATCAATGCCAAGACTTAACTTTTCGCGATCGCCTCGTGCAACCAGTGCGACAGTGGCTCGATAGCATAGCAGTGGCAGAGCCGCCAGTAACTAAGTGGTGTGCCAACTTATACTCGCACGGTGTTCTTGAGAGAGAGATATTCAGTTATTGGGACACCATCTTTTCAACATACCGCCTATGTGCAAGCTAAATCCTGTGTCTGAAGAATTAGTGGGGTTGCGTTTTCGGTCCCTCTCCTTTTTGGTTGACGTATGCGGGGAAGATGTAACGCCGTACAGCAGATTGAGGGGTGTCATACCTCGATCGCCTATTGATCTCAATTATTGATGGGGTATGTCGCTCTGGTAGTTGGGAGAGCCATAATTTAAGCCATAATTGTTGATAATATCAATGGATGCGTCTCGATAGGAGTGGGTATCCATCGTGGCACTTAAGCCAAAAATAACATTAAACGGTAGCACCAAAAACAATAACTATAAAAATAATTTAATGATCTACGTGGGCTCAGGGAAGTGAATATGTTTAATGCAACTGAACTGCTGATTAATGCTTTTGTAAATCGGCTGATTGAAGGCTACCGCCACACCTACGGCGGGTTCAAATCTGACTATGCTGAGATTATTGCTTGGGTAGCGAGTATGGCTTTGGAAAATATTGCTAATAGCGATGCTCTTTACCACAATGTGGAACACACTATTTTAGTGACATTGGTGGGACAGGAGATTCTGCGCGGCAAGCACATCCGCGAGGGTGGTGTTTTATGTGAACATTGGCTCCATTTCCACATTGCTTTGCTGTGTCACGATATCGGGTATGTGAAGGGGGTTTGTCGGCAAGATAGAACTGATTTGAGACTGTATGCAACCGGGATAGAGGATTTGCAAGTGAAGCTACCTTCGGGGGCGACGGATGCGAGTTTGATGCCTTATCATGTCGATCGGGCAAAAATGTTTATTGACGAGCGTTTTGGCAGTCACAAACTGATTGATGCTGAGCTGGTAAAGCGTAATATTGAGCTGACTCGTTTCCCAATTCCTGCAAATGAAGATTATCAAGATACTGTAAATTATCCGGGTTTAGTTCGGGCTGCTGATTTAATTGGTCAGTTGAGTGATCCGCGATATTTGCAAAAGATAGCGGCACTGTTTTATGAGTTTGAGGAGACTGGGCAAAATCTGGTTTTGGGCTATCAGAATCCGGGGGAGTTGCGGGATGGTTATCCGAAGTTTTATTGGAATGTGGTTTATCGGTATGTGAAGGATGCGATCGGCTATTTGGAACTGACGCAGCAGGGGAAACAAGTTGTTGCTAATTTGAGCGCGAATGTTTTTCGGGTGGAGCATTCTCAGGTTCCAGAGTCTGCGGTGGCTGTAGTTAGCTAGGGTTGGGTTGAGCTGGGGCGCTATTGTTACTGATGTGAGGAAAAGGGCGATCCTTCCATTGTCAACTAATAGTTTGTCAATGGCAGCGAGGATTTTTCTGGGCACTGCCCACCCTACGGAATCCTTCTGCAACATAGACATGACTTACTTACGCAAAGATTCCTCTTGACAGAATAGAAGTAGTCTGTAGGGTAGGGAGTGTTGATGTCAACCTCTGAGATCATAATAGGATTTGTCACAAAGCCCACCCTTGGCAATTCTTGATAAGGACATCCCAAAAATTATTGGTTTACTAGCATAAACTCAGTGGTAGTGCTGCGGAGTTAGGGTATCAGTTATAATTTTAATTAGTCAATACATCTTAATGTTCAGCTTATGAATTGTCGGTTGGGCGATCGGAATATTGTAAAAAACGGCTATACCCACAGCAGTAAGCAAATCTTTAAATGTTTTGGCATAGCCAGATAGATTGAGTCGTTAAAGCGCTAAAAGAGTGAAGACTAACCATGACATTCATCAACCCCAAAACCGACTTTGCCTTCAAAAAATATTCGGCTCCAACGAAAGCAAACCAATCTTAATCAGCTTTCTCAACGCCATGATTTATGATGGCAATCCCACCATCGCCGACCTAGAAATTATCGACCCGTATTTAGCATCAAGAGTGCCGTATCTCAAAGACTCTTACCTGGATGTCAAAGTCCGGCTTGCAGAAGGCGCAACTGTAATTATCGAGATGCAAGTTTTAAATGTAGCATCTTTTGCGAAACGGGTAGTTTACAACGCTGCGAAAACTTATTCAACTCAACTGATTCGCGGTCAAGGTTACTTTAAGTTAAAATCTGTAATTGCTTTGAGAATTACAGATTTTGAAATGTTTGACAATGACCAAGAAGTAATTTCTCACTTTGTGTTCAAGGAGAAAAAGCGTTTATTTGATTATGTAGATCCAGAGATTGAACTGACATTTATCGAATTGCCAAAATTCAATAAACAATTGGATGAGTTAGAAACTTTGACTGACAAGTGGATTTATTTTATGAAAAATGCTCCCAGCTTGGAAATAGTGCCTTCAATAATGGAAAAAGTATCGGAAATACAGCAAGCTTTTGCGATTGGCAATGAAACTAATTTGAATCCAGAGGAGTTGGCAGATTTAGAAGAACGCGAAATGTTTATTCTCGATCAGCAGGGTGTCTTGCTCAAGGGAATTGAAAAAGGAATCGCACAAGGCAGAGAACAAGGCATCGCAGAAGGGCGAGAAGAAGGGCGAGAAGAAGGACTAGCGTTAGGAATGAGAGAAAAAGCTCTAGAAATTGCTAGGCAACTTCTCAATATCCTTGACAATCAAACAATTAGTCAAACTACTGGTTTGAGCGTTGAAGATATCCAAAACTTGCGGTAGGAATGAAAGGAAGGGAAAAAGTGCGATCGCACAATTAGTACACCTTTTCTCATTACCAGGCTAAGCCTGGTAGCGCAGGTTTTTGAGCCTCTGCCTCTTTGATTGAGAATTACGCTCCATATTAACTCTCATGCACCTAAGGCTCAAGGATGAGTCTGCCCTCTCTCTAAAGGAAGATTTCATTAAACCAGTAAATTCCGTATGATCCTGTAAAAGTCAGTTAGAGAGGAAAGCTATCTCCGACTCTAGCTCCGAATAACTGACCAATCTTACAATATAAAAAATACATCTCATGACACCAGTCACTCCAAATCAAACTTCCTCTCAATACGAAGTTAGCGAACAAGAAGAAAAAATTGAGTCTCTGGTACAAGAAGTTAAGCCAGAAAGCGAACTAGATTTAGAATTCCTTTACACCAGAGACATTGAATTCCGACAAGAAACAATTTATTTCCTTGTAGTCGATCGCTTTTACGACGGCGACCCCACAAATAACGAAGGCCCAAACCCAGAACTTTACGATCCCGAAGGCAAAGATTGGGGCAGATATTGGGGCGGTGACTTGCAGGGAGTTATCGACAAACTCGACTACTTAAAAGATATGGGTATTACCGCAGTTTGGCTGACGCCACTGTTCGAGCAAGTAGAAGCATTATTTGTCGAACAAGCAGCGATTCACGGCTACTGGACTAAAGATTTCAAGCGACTAAACCCACGCTATATTGCCAAAGGCGACAATCCTTCTATCAACCAAACACAAGAAACTAAAGATACCGTATTTGACAAATTAGTAGACGAGTTGCACCAGCGAAACATGAAACTCGTGCTCGATATTGTCTGCAATCACAGCAACCCTGATTTTAGTGGAAAAAAAGGGGAACTCTACGACGACGGTGTAAAAATAGCTGACTTTAACGACGATGAAGATCACTGGTATCACCACTACGGCGAAGTCACCAACTGGGAAGATGAATGGCAAGTCCAAAATTGCGAACTGTCTGGTTTAGCAACCTTCAACGAAAATAATACTCAATACCGCCGTTACATTAAATCCGCCATTAAACAGTGGCTGGACAGAGGCGTTGATGCTTTGCGCGTTGATACAGTCAAGCATATGCCTATTTGGTTTTGGCAGGAATTTAATGCTGACATTTTAACACACAGACCTGATGTTTTCATTTTTGGCGAATGGATTTACAGCGACCCTAGAAACGATCGTTCCGTGGAATTTGTTAACGAGTCGGGGATGACTATTTTAGATTTTGGTCTGTGCGTGGCAATTCGAGACGTATTGGGAAAGGGTGCGGGCGCGGGATTTAAGTTAGTCCAAGATGTGCTGAATTTGGATCACCGCTACTACGGGGCGACGGAGTTGATTACTTTTATTGACAACCACGATATGCCGAGGTTTCAGTCGTTGAATCCCGATCCACAAATGCTGCAGTTGGCGATTGGTTTAATTATGACAACTCGCGGCATTCCCTGCATTTATTACGGCACCGAACAGTATCTGCACGATGATACAGATGGGGGAAATGACCCCTACAACCGCCCGATGATGGAAAAGTGGGATACTGATTCGCCAATTTACCGAGATGTGCGGTTGCTGTCGGGATTGCGGCGGCTGAATCCAGCTATTTCGATGGGGAGTCAGTGGCAAAAATATCTAACTGCTGATGTTTATTGTTATGTGCGCCGCTATCGCGATTCCGTGGTGTTTGTAGCCATGAATCGTGGCAATTTTGTTACAATTAAAGAGGTTGATACTGAGCTGCCTGATGGAGAGCATACGGAGGTTTTATCGCGCCGTAAGTTTGAAGTTAAAGATGGAATGCTGTACAACTTAGAGTTGGGTTCGCGGGAAGTAATGATTTTTAGCCGCGTCGGAGAGCGAGTTAAGGCGAAAACTATTGTGCGGGCGCAGCTTAACAGCGTTAGAACTCAGCCTGGGGAAAAAATTGTGGTGATTGGAGATTGTCCTGAATTAGGGAATTGGGATATTAGTAAGGGTTACCCGTTGGAGTATATCAATACTAATACTTGGTTTGGGGAAATTCCTTTTAATGAAAGTGCGGGGAAGTTGATTTCTTATAAGTATGCGCTGCTACGGGAAGGACAGTCGCCACTGCGAGAAAATCTGGTTTGTCGCCGCTGGGTTTTAGTTTCGGAAGGAACTGTGAAATGGCGGGATAAGTGGGCGAGTGGACGGGAGTCTTAAGAGTTTTAATTTGTGAGTTTTGAGGGCAGCCGTTTTAGGCACATAAACCGGGTTTGATGAACGAAAATACTTCCTTAAGGCTTTCGATTATCTTTTTAAAACCCGGTTGATTTAGTATGTACGTAACTGGTGTGAAATTTAATTAGTAACTGCAACTCATAATTCATTACTTTTTAAATATGACTTAGATAATAAATAGTTTGGCTTTTTATCTATAGCAGTAAGGCGTGCATTGTCCATCCTCCGAGCGTGAGTTATGGTGCGCCTCGGCGCACCCTACAGTTTTATTAAAGCGATCGCAACTTCTGGGCTAAAACATCGACATAACGTTCGCTGCTGTGCTGGTTCACAACCATTTCGTAGCCCCGCTGCGCTTGAGATTCAGCTTCTTGAGGATTTTTTAGCAAATGGACGATCGCCTCGCGCAAACCTGCTGCATCTCCCACATCTACCACTTTGGCAATATCCGGGGCCGCTAAATAATCGACCATACCTTGAGTCCGAGTCATGACGACCGGCCGCTTGCAGGCCATTGCTTCCAGTAAAGCCTGCACTCCAGCAGCATATTTATTGTCCACCAAACAAACTGCAATTACGTCTGCATCGCAGTAAAGCTGCAGTAAATCTGGCCATTCGTAGAATTTGCGCGACATATTTTCTGGCATAGTATCGGGGAAAGCTTTCGATAAAGCCTTGGCATCTTTAGAAAAACCGCTAATTTTTACGTCAACATCTAAGTCAGCAGTTGCTGCTGCTAAGAGTCGGTAGTCGCGCTTTTCTAATCCCACGCTAACAACTGTTTGCCGCTTTTTCTCGGCAGAAACGGGGCCCGGTGTAAAAAACTGAGTATCTGTCTGGTCTAGAAGCACTAAAATGCGGGATTCAGGTATAGCTAAATAACTACGGAGGAAGTCAGCTTGAGGGGTGGCGCAGGCCATGAACACATCAATTTTGTCAGCCAAACCAAATAGTTTCAGCGCGAGGCGGCCGCGCGGCCGATCGACATTGTGGAAATGTACAACAATTTTCGGGCGATTGGGCAATTGGCCACACATCGCCGCTACTGGAACGCCAATGTCACCGCCGTTACAAAATATCACGTCGTCGCTACTGACTTGCTTGGACAATTTGCGCGCGGCGGCCCAATGTTCGGGTTTAGAAGAAATTTTCGATAGCAGCTTGTCGCTCAACGATATCGCTTCGCCATCTGGGGCATGAACGGTGGCATTTAAGCGGTCTCTGAGGGCTCGCAGGACGTGGCGAGGGCATTTGCCGAGTTGTGCATCGCGGTCAATTCCATCTAGGTCTATTTTGCGACCTAATGCCAAATGGTATTTCAAACTATTCTCCTTAGAATTCTGCAGGTGCTGCCACAAATTATCTAACCTCAGAAGATTTTATCCTCTACTGTTGAACGTGCTGGTTTGATCGAGAAATTTTAGATTTTAGATTTTAGATTTTACTCTACAGATGAATCTGGGGGGTTCTCCCTCATGTCTAATTTTTTTTGAGTTCCACCAATCCTGTCTGGGGCTTGTATAGCAACGGCCCTCATGGTTAGGAAACCGGGTTTATGGACACCCGGCCGCAAATCCTCTACGAATCAAAAACAGTGACACCCGCCGATCGATTCCAAGGACTTAAGCTTTTATGCTGAAGTTAGCTAAAGCATTTATGTTTAACCTCATGTATATTTCTCTAGAGCAAGACCAAAAAATTCGCTACACCCTGCGCGAGTGCGGTCAAGAAGCTTACAAGCTAGCAGCCGAACCTTTTGAAGTTTCCGAGAAAGGGCCCAACGACTACGTGACGAGTATCGATCAATACCTAGACCGACAACTATCGGCAGCATTTAGCGCTTTGTTTCCTGAAGATGGCAGGATCACGGAGGAAAACAGCGCCTCCAGAGCAGCTTACGGGGCTAATTACCAGCGCCTCTGGTGCATCGATCCCCTCGATGGGACTGAAGAATTTATTCGGGGAAAACTCCACTACGCTTCGATGGTGGGGCTGCTGCTTGAGGACGAACCAGTGGCCGGTTGGATCTACGCCCCGGCTTTTGACCAAATGTATTTTGGCGGCAAAGATTGGGGATTGTTCCAAAGTGTGGGAACCCAAGCGGCGCAGCCGATCGCCCTGTGCAAACCCCCGGCCCCGACAGCGGAAAATTGTAAAATTATTCTCGGAGATAAAGACCAGAAAAACTACGCCCGGGCGATCGCCCAAAGCATCCCCGGAGCCGAATTTTACTCGCTGGGCAGCTTTGGCTTAAAAGTGATGGAAGTTATCTTCGGTAGAGCCGGTTTGTACCTGTATCTCAACGGCAGAGTTAAAGTGTGGGATACCGCCGGCCCTCTGGCTCTAGCAAAAGCAGCGGGATTGGTTTGTTGCGACTTGCAAGGTCAACCGCTGAGGTGGACTAAAGATGTGATCGAGCCGGAGACTCTGGCCCACACGCAGTCAATCGCGATCGGCTGGCCGGAATACATAGAACCTCTGTTGGGTAAAGTTCAACAGGCAGTGGCAGGCTTGTAAAGCCGTTTAAGATTAAAGAATCTGCCAATTTTAAGTGAAGCGCACCTCTGCACCCTTATCATCAATTAAAGGAGCAACGGATTGTTTGTGTTCCCAAACATCGATCGTTCCCTAGCTGTTGGGTGTCGCCTAATCATATTTCCCACCTCCGCGAGTTTGCATGAAGACAGAAGCTTTCAGTGAGCTATTCCCTCTATTTAAGGGTGCTAACCCAGAAACCTTGGGAGGGCTGCTATCAAATGCCGTCAAGCATGAGTATCCCCCGGGCCGAGCTGTGGTGATGGAGGATTCTTGGGGCAACGCGATTTACTTTGTCGTGTCTGGCTGGGTAAAAGTCCGGCGCTTGTCAGACGATCGAGCTGTATCAATGGCTATTTTAGGACGGGGTGCCTTCTTCGGTGAAATGGCCATTCTGGACGAATCTCCCCGATCAAATGACGTACTTGCTCTATCCCCCGTGCGACTTCTCAGCGTCACAGCTCAACGATTTATCCAAACCCTGTTTAAAGACCCGCAATTGCACCACCGGATGCTGCAACTGATGGTGCGGCGGCTCCGCCAAACCAATCTCCGCTATCAACTCCGCAACCGCCAGCCAGCGGTTAAACTAGCAAATACTTTAGTCGAGCTGGCAGAAAACTACGGTCAGAAAACTGCTGAGGGCAAAGATATCTTCAATATTCCTTATGAAGACTTAGCTGATGTCACAGATATCACCCTAGATGAAACCAGCAAAATTATGGAAAAACTCGATAGTAAAGGTTGGATCAAAATAGATCCAGACCGCCAAACTATCCATTTGATCAACCTCAAGCACTTGATTAATTTGGCAAGTCAATGACTGATCTTACTTGTTTGGATACTTCGTCCGCGGCCGGCAACAGTGAGGAGCAACTAACAGCACCGACAATTCAATATTCGGTGGCGATGCCCAATCCTGCATCCCACCTCTTTGAAGTGACTTTGCGCGTGCAAGGTTGGTCGGAGTCTGTTCTCGATTTAAAAATGCCTGTCTGGACTCCCGGTTCTTACTTGGTTCGAGAGTACGCCCGCCACCTGCAAGATTTTAGCTCCCAGGCGGGCGATTCCCTACGGGATAGCTACGCCGCGCGTGCTTTACCTTGGCGCAAGCTCAGCAAAAATCACTGGCAAATCGAGACCAATTCGGTGTCAGATATCACGGTTCGCTATCGCATTTTTGCCAACGAACTGACAGTGCGAACCAATCATTTAGACTCGACTCACGGTTATTTTAATCCAGCGGCTCTGTGCTTTTTCTTGCCAGGTTTTGAGCGCAACTGCTACACCGTGACAGTTGTGCCGCCGCAGCCGGAATGGCGCACAGTTACTGCTTTGCCACCTGTTTCCGGGCAAAATCTTACTTTTGCTGCTGCGGATTTTGACACTCTCGTAGACAGTCCTTTTGAGATTGGCTATCACGAAGTGTACGAGTTTGAAGTGATGGGAAAACCCCACCAGCTAGTTGTTTGGGGAAAAGGCAATTTAGAACCCGATCGGGCGATTCAAGACATCCAAAAAGTCATTGAGGTTGAAGCCAAAATGTTCGGCGGTTTGCCTTACGAACGCTATGTGTTTTTCCTGCATTTGTCGAGCTCTGGTTTTGGCGGTTTGGAACACAAGGAGAGTTGCACTCTCAACTATCCGCGTTTTAATTTTCGGGCTAAAGACAAGTACGAACGCTTTATTCAGTTGGTGGCTCACGAGTTTTTTCACCTCTGGAATGTCAAGCGGATTCGACCGAAAGCTCTCGAAGTATTTGACTACGAAAAAGAGAACTACACTCCTTCTTTATGGTTCTCTGAAGGCACGACCAGTTATTACGATTTGGTGATTCCTTTTCGAGCTGGTATCTACAGCGTGAAAGGTTATTTCCAAAATTTGGCTAAGGAAATCACTCGCTTGCAGACGACTCCGGGGCGGAACGTGCAGCCTGTCAGTGAGTCGAGCTGGGATGCTTGGATTAAACTTTATCGCAGGGATGCTAACAGCGACAACTCCCAGGTTTCCTATTATTTGAAAGGGGAAGTTGTTTCGTTTTTGCTCGATTTGTTGATTCGAGCCAGACACGGCAACGAGCGATCACTCGACGATGTGATGCGTTTGATGTGGCAGAAGTTTGGCAAGGCTAATTCCAGTAAAAACGACGATTTTGAACTGAAGCCGGAAACAGAGGGCAAGCCGGCGCATTTGACATCAAACGGAGAGTTAAATTCTCCTTCGCGGCCCGCAGAAATAGGCTTTACTCCGGAAGAGTTGCAAAGTGCGATCGAGTCAGTCGCCGGCCTCGATTTGAGCGACTTTTTCGCGCGCTATATAGACGGCACAGAAGAGTTGCCTTACAACAAGTATCTGGAACCTTTTGGGCTGCAAATTTGGGTAGATGAAAGTGACCAAACGCCTCGCATCGGTTGGACGTTGGGAGCCGAAAACGGGCGGGAAATGGTTAAATTTGTCGCAATAGGCTCTCCGGCACAATTAGCAGGAATTGACGCTGGGGACGAGTTGCTGGCGATCGAAGGTTTTCGGGTAAATTCAGAACAAGCGGGTGAGAGGCTTAAAGATTATCAGCCGGGGGACACAATAGAGGTGACGGTTTTTCACCAAGACGAACTGCGGACTTGTCGTGTTACTCTCGCGCCGCCGGGACCGACCCGTTACTCGATCGTGCCGGTGGAAAAGCCCACGGCTATTCAGAAACAAAACTTTACTGGATGGCTGGGAGTTCCTCTATCGAAATTGTGACATAAATGAAGGGGAAGGGGAAAGAAAAGACAAGAAGGAATCAGGCCCAATTCCCAATTCCCAATTCCCAATTCCCAACTCCCAATTACCAATTACCAATTTTAATTATGCAAACCCCACCTCCTCCATCAATTACGCCCCGCCAGATGAATCTGCTGAGAATTGTTGCTTCTATGGCGTGGGCTGACGGCGAACTCGCGACAGAAGAAGTTAATTTAATGCTCGATCGCTTTTGCGGTTTGTTTGCCCCAGATACTGACGCACAACAAATGCAACAAGAACTGCGGGATTATATCATGCAAAATATCCCCCTTGATGAGTTGATCGGTCAACTAGAAACTCAAGATGAAAGGGAATTAGTCTTGCAACTCGGCTATGAAGTGATTTCATCTAGTTCTCGCACTCCCGATGAACCAAAAATTAACGCAGAAGAAGCCGCAGCTTATCAAAAATTAGTGCAGTTGCTCAATCTTCCAGAGGATGCGGTCAAGCGTATTGAAGCTGAAGCATCGGCGACAGATACTTCGGAGGGAATTGTAGAGAAGATGGCTCACAAATTAGAAAAGTTCATCAAAGGTTAATTTAGGACTTGTGCGCGCTTGGCTTAGAAACCCGGTTTCTTCCTAGATTTCTCGTTAATAAACCTGGAATTTTTCCTAGAAACCGGGAATAAGCCTCCCATCGGTAATTCTTGTTACCTAAGTATCTGAATAATAATTTTCTGAGTGCAACTCTTTACAACTAAAGCTGAATGGAAATAAACCGGATTGTGACTCCCAATTTCCTAAGATAGAGTAACAAATAACCACGGAAAAGTCTAGAATATTTTTCATCGCCGAGAACGGTAACATAATTTGCGATCGCCCTTCCCGCGCGCTGCCTTACCCTTAACGATAATTAGGGACTTAGGCAAAGCCTAAATCCCTAATTGAGCTAACGATTTTTTGCCATCACTGAAAGTGATATCGTTTCCGGTTGCATCAGAATAAAATCGAGTCAACAGTCAACCGTCAACAATCATTTCGCTCGTACAACCAGAATTGATATGAATCCAACCCGTCATTAGTGCGGTAACTTGCTGAGGGCGTGCCAAGTTCTATAGCCGACAATTCCATCTTGCGGTAAAGCCTTGCTAATTTGCAATTGTCGCACTGCTACATCTGTCATCGGCCCGAACAATCCGTCAATGGAGCCGAAATAGTATCCATTGATTTTCAAGACATTCTGAACAATTTTAACAGCATTACCAGAACTGCCCTTCATGACTACCGGCATATTCACAGGTGCACCAGAGTATAGTGCTTGCCAAGTGAGAGGGCCGACAATCCCATCTTCTTGTAAAAAGACGCGGTGTTGATAGCCTTTGACCGCGTTTTGAACTTGGACGCCGAAAATACCGTCAATCAGCCCGGAATAATATGCCCAATGATATAGAAGCTGTTGTAGTTCCTTGACAGCTTGACCTGTTGAACCCCTTTGCAAAGTCGGTTTGTTTATTCCAGTGGTTTCAGCAAATGCAAGAGTTGATTGAGCAGTAGTATCGGCGACGAGAGCCATAGTTTCATTGTTCAAGCTTCTTTCTTCGGTGTACATAATGTGGTTCCTCTCAACATTTAAGTTTTGGTGTTTGATATTTCAGGTATAACTGGTGGGATTTATGGATGCACAGTCACTTTTTGGAGTGTCACTCATTTGAGTGTCACTCGTTTGAGTTACCCGTTGGTTTGTCGTAAGGAATGCAACTTGTAATATTTTTATGAGGACTTCCGTTGTCAATACAAACCAAGGGCTAAGGTGCGCGGTGCACACCTACCAAATACAAAGATGCGGGGTACGGACCCTACCAACTCACGTTGATTGTTTACTTAGCAAACTCTCGCAAAGCTGGAATTAAATACTGTGTCAAAGTAAAAGCATCTACTCCTAATTCCGTCCGTTCTTTGGCTGCCATGATTCCGGCTTGAGCGTGCCACCAAGCTGCTGTTGCAGCAACTGATTTAGGGGGGGATTTGCGGGCGATCGCAGTTGCTAATAATCCCCCTAACAAGCCGGTCAAAACGTCGCCGCTGCCGCCTCTGGCGAGGGCTGGGGTGCTTTCGGGATTGAGGTAGGTGATAGTACGTGAAGCGTAGCTATCCCGTAGGGAATCGTCCTCATCCTTCCAACTTATGCACACTCTGGCTCCTTTGAGCAATATCGTTGCACCGCAAAGCTGAGCTGCTGCTTGAGTTGCCGCAATTCGATCATCGCCGGTTTCGTCGGCTAATTCGGGAAATAAACGCTTGAATTCGCCCGGATGAGGCGTGATAATTGTCAGTGCACAGCGTTCGGACAAAATCGGGACTGTGCCGAGTTGAGCGAGGATATTTAAACCGTCAGCATCTAAAACCAGAGGTCGATCGCTCTCCAGTAAAGATTCTACAGCTATTGCGGCTTCCAATGTCAGACCTGGCCCTGCGGCGATCGCATCATAAGAACTCAAATCAATTGCTACTGGCAACTCGCTAATTGCACCGCTTTGGGTTTCGGGACATCCTATAACTAATGCCTCTGGCAACTGACTGCTCAACATCGGTTTAATCGACTCAGGAACGGCAATTGAGAGCATTCCGATGCCGCTGGCTCTTGCTCCCAAGGCTGCCAAAATTGCGGCTCCGCTGTAGCGGCGGGAACCTGCAATAATTAGTAAGTGACCGTTGGTGTATTTGTGCGAAATTGGCGATCGGGGTAACGGCAAATGGTGAGTTGCCGATGCTTTTGTAATGCGTTGTATTGCTGGCGAATCGCCCAATATTGCTGCAATATCTGCTGCCGGAATATCAAAATCAATTAACTCTGACGTGCCGATATATTCTAACGCTCTGTCTTGCAGAAATGCCATTTTCCACAAACCCAAACATAATGTATGTTTTGCCCTAATTGCCGTCCCCAAAACTTCTCCGGTATCTGTATGAATTCCCGATGGAATGTCTATACTTAAAATGGGAATATTTAAGTTCTTTATTTCGTCAATGGCTGCGGCAGTGGCGTTAGTAATTTCTCGTTCTAATCCAAAGCCAAATAAACCATCTACGAGCAAAGTGCAGTTTTTCAGATTTTCAATTTTATCAACAAATGGAATATTTAAATAACGCGCATAATCAGAGTGATTTTTTGTTAGTTCTTTGAGTTTAGAAAACGGACAGTAAACAACTACTTGGAATCCTTGAAAGTGCAATTCGCGCGCAACAACCAAAGCATCGCCGCCGTTGTGTCCGGGCCCAACCAATACGCCGATAACTGGCAATTGAGAATTAACAATATTTTTCCCTTCTGGGCTTTTCCCTCTATCCGTTAAATCCCGTACACTGCTAGTTGCTGAACTTCCTTCTGCTTTCAAAAGCGCCTGAATGCGTCTAGCAATCAGTCCCGCGACTTTTTCCATTAAAGCTGCGACTGGCATTCCAGCAGCAAAGATTCTGGTTTCTATTTGCCGCATTTGGTCGGCGGTGACAACAAATTTTTGAATAGTCATATTAGTGCTAAAATTTCAGCTAACAGCAGCAGTGGCAAGTTGTAGTATCTTTGTGGTATAATAAATTAGCTCGATCGAACGAAGTAACAGTAAAATAGCAATTTCTCTCCGAATCATGAACAAGATTGTTGTAGGCCTCTCCGGCGGGGTCGATAGTTCCGCAGCAGCCGCAATTTTACACCATCAGGGATATGAAGTGGTGGGTTTAACGCTGTGGTTGATGAAGGGCAAAGGTCAGTGCTGCTCTGAGGGAATGGTCGATGCAGCTAAAATTTGCGAAGATTTGGGCGTTCCCCACCACATTGTTGACAGCCGCGAGGTCTTTCAGGCAAGTATTGTCGATTATTTGGTGGAGGGTTACAGCGCAGGAGTTACGCCTTTGCCTTGTTCCCAGTGCAATAAAACTGTGAAGTTCGGGCCAATGCTTAAGTATGCTCGCGAAGAACTCGGAATTGAAAAAATCGCTACAGGACACTACGCTCGGATTACTTACGATACTGCTACAGGTCGCTATCAGTTGCTGCGGGCGATCGACCCTGCGAAAGATCAGTCTTATTTCCTGTACGATCTAACACAGGATTTGTTGGCGGGTACGGAGTTTCCTTTGGGGGAAATTACCAAGACAGAAACTCGCAGAATTGCGGCGGAATTTGGCTTGACAACTGCTGATAAGCCGGAAAGTCAGGATTTGTGCTTGGTAGAAAGTAACGGTTCGATGCGGGCTTTTCTGGATAAGTACATTGCGCCGCAAAAGGGTGACATTGTGGACAAGTCAGGGCGGGTGCTTGGACAGCACGACGGTGTGCACCACTACACCATCGGCCAGCGGAAGGGACTCGGTATTGCTGCACCCGAACCGCTGTATGTGATTGAACTCGATGCTGCTGGCAATCGGGTAATTGTGGGCGATCGACAGTTGGCAGTAGAATCTGAGTGTACAGTCCAGAAAGTGAATTGGGTTTCTGTGGCTGCACCGACGGCTCCGATTCGGGCTCAGGTACAGATTCGATATCGATCGCACCCCGTCCCGGCTACAATTATTCCTGTAGAATCCTCCCAAGCAGAGGAAAAAGTCGGCGGTACAAGAGTTAAGTTGATTTTTGACGAACCGCAGTTGAGCATTACCCCCGGACAAGCGGCTGTTTGGTATGACGGGGATGTGCTGTTGGGCGGCGGCATCATCGAAAGAAACCAACTCCCAAATTAAAGCAAGGGGCGGGCTAGAAGCCCACCCCACAAGAAAGCACCCACAAAAAACTCACTCTTTGTGGAACAGGCATCTTGCCTGTTTATGATCCCCACCCCCTACTGCCCACTCTTTATGGAACAGGCATCTTGCCTGTTTGTGATCCCCACCCCCTACTGCCCACTCTTTGTGGAACAGGCATCTTGCCTGTTTGTGATCCCCACCCACAAAAAAATTCACTCTTTGTGGAACAGGCATCTTGCCTGTTCCAAAAGGAAACTTATATTTCATTTCACAGGGGTACATTTACCTAACTAGCTTTTTTTCCAAACGCAACACATTTCCCCTAGCATTAGTACGGTAAACCCAAGTTTGGCTACCATCAGAAACCACAACCCGCCAACCTTCGACAATCATTTGACCGCAAACTTCATCCGCTTTCGCGAGTCCTAAACAAGTATTCGGCCAACTTTGTCCGCTCGATTCAATTACTTTCAACTTGTCAGCAGCAATGCCAGTGGAGTCCGACAACTCTTGGCGAACGGCTGCTGCCACGGTTGCGGGCAATTGTTTCGGGGGATTTTGGCGCGTACCCTCGGCCAAATTGCCCGGTTCGGAAATTAGACTATTGAGTGCAAATACCGAATAGCTGATTTTTGGGGACACCGCCGCTGAGGAAAATTGCTGCGCGGTTTGCTGCTGTTGGCTTTCCAACTGGCCGAGGGAATGTTTGAGAGCGCCCGCGTTAGCCACAGCGGTGTGTCTTAGCGCCGGATACATTTCCCATACCAGAATTCCTGTCAGCACCAAAGCCAAGATTACAGGATTGGGCTGCTTTTGGTCTCGGTTTTTATTTTTTTGAGATTTATTTTTGGAGATTCTTTTCATCATACGCCCTCTGCCTCACTTTACACAATGCGCGATCGCTCCTGAACACTCAACTGCAGATACTTATTTAGACACTATTGCTGGTGCTATTGGTTCCTTTGTGCAGAACCGACTTGACAGCAGGTTGCTGGTGCGGCGCAAGTATTTCTACTCGCTGCCGGCAGTTGTGTTTTGTGGAAACTTGCACTACCCAGTTATTACTTAATTTTTACTTTTTGTCTCAGGGTATTAAGAAAAATTTATGCTTAAGTAAATATTCTTAAAAGCCTCTAATCCCGCCCCCGAATTTCAGTACAAATTACTATTCTTCGTTCCAAAACTGCTAAACGTGTTTTAGACTGTGGGAGGCGAGCTGAGCCAAGGATATCACAGGGATGCCGCAAAATTTGTTGCAACAGGACGAAAACGCATTAGAAATTAAATCAGCGATAGCTAATTAATTATATTAGCATTGTGGTTTTCTAGAGCGATAGTCCCGGAAAATACTTTAGTAGCAAACGTTAGTTTTTTAGTACAATATTTTTGAAATCTCTCGATTATGAACAGAAAATCCTTAGGAATCCATTTAATGAATCGGCTGAGCTATCCTCAAAAATTTACCCTGATCGGTTTTCTATTTGCGATGCCGTTAACCTTGGTCATGTACCTGCTGATTTCCGAAATTAACAGCAGGGTTGATTTTGCCCAAAAAGAAATCTACGGTAATCAATACCTGCGCCCGCTGCGCCAGTTGAGAGAATACCTACCGAAACTGCAACTGTTAAATTATCAGGGTTTAAATCCCAATTTAAGCAATTCAGATATCAGGGCAAAGTTAGAAACTAAGATTGACGCGAACTTTCAATCCCTGGCAAATACCGATCGCCATTTAGGACAAATTTTAGTTTCTAGCGAGGAATTTAATAACATTTATCAAACTTGGCAAAATTTTAAACTTCGCCGCCGCCAGTGGAGTATAGAAACTTACGATATTGTGTATCACAAATTAGCATCTGACATTAATAGATTGAGCGCTCACGTCGGCGATACTTCCAATCTAATATTAGATCCAGATCTAGATACTTATTATTTGATGGATGCTACTTTGCTGAAGCTTCCTGAAATGCAAAAAATCTTGTCAGAGATTAGGCTGCTTTCTCAAAAAAGTAGCGCGCGTTCCGATGCCACCCCTGAAGAAAGAGCTAAACTGATTACTTTGGCAGGTCAATTGAGAGAACTTAATCAGGATTTAGCAATCAATATGGAGGTAGGATTTAGCAATAATCCTCACGGGAATCTGCGACAGAAATTAAGCGATCGTTTGAGAAAATTTAATTTGGTAGTAGAGCAGCTAACTGGGCAACTAGATAAACTGATTCATCCCACAGCTTTAGTGGAATATTATGCCTATCTTGATGGGAGCGAGCGAGTTATGGGTTCTAGTTTTGAACTGTGGGACGAAACTGTTAATGAATTAGACTTTTTGCTGCAAAAACGTATTGATATTTTTGTGAGAAAAAAAAGCATAATTGTTATTTTTGTGTTAATAACTTTAGCAATAGTTATTTATTTATTTGTATCTTTTTACATGGCAGTTATGCAAACTGTATTTGTGCTAGACGAAGCGTCAAAAAAGATGGCAAGCGGCAATCTAGACCACAAAATCATTTTGGATAACAGAGATGAACTCGGGCAAGTTGTGGGTGCGTTTAACAAGATTGCCGATGCCTTAGTTGGTGCAAATCAAGAAATTACTGTTCTCAACGATCGCCTAAAAGCTGAAAATATGCGAATGAGCGCCGAACTAGACGTTACTCGCAAGATTCAGCAGATGCTGCTGCCGAAAGACCGAGAACTAAACGAAGTTGTGGGCTTAGATATTGCGGGATTTATGGAGGCTGCTGAGGAAGTAGGCGGCGACTATTACGACGTACTCCAGCACGAAGGTAGAGTAAAAATTGGCATTGGCGACGTGACGGGACACGGATTGGAGAGCGGCGTTTTAATGATTATGGTTCAAACGGCAGTCCGAACTTTGCTCGCTTACAATGAATCAGACCCGGTTAAATTTTTAAGCGCTATTAACAGTGTAATTTACGATAACATCCAGCGGATGAAATGCGACAAAAACGCTAGCCTTGCCTTGCTCGACTATCAGCAGGGAATGCTGAAGTTGAGTGGCCAGCACGAAGAAATGATTGTAGTGCGGTCTAACGGTTGTGTAGAGCGGTTTGATACGATCGATTTGGGTTTCCCGATCGGACTGGATGCAGATATTGCTGAATTTGTTGCTGAAACAATTGTGCAGTTGTATTCAGGAGATGTGGTAGTGCTGTACACTGACGGGATTACGGAAGCTAAAAACATGGATAAACTGCTTTATGGTTTAGAGCGGTTAATTAAGGTAATAGAGATTAATTCGCAGCGTTCGGTTGCCGAAATCAGGCACGCTGTAATTAAGGACGTGCGATCGCACATCGGCGAACAAAAAATTTTTGACGACATCACGTTGCTGGTACTCAAACAAAAATAACTACTTGGATATCCCTTCTAAAGTTTAAAATATATTCAGTGATCCCCTCATCTCAAACTTTAGCTCTCACATCGATATGACTCAGATTTTCGGCGATTTCATCGAGCAGCCTGCTAGCCAAGAATACTTAATAATTGGATTTTCTCCGAGTTCGGTTCCTCTCAAGCAGCGGTGGCGGAACAACGGTTTGTCGGCGGATTTTCTGGCTGACTACCTGACGACTTTTTTTCCGGGCAACCAAGATGAACCCTCGACAATTGAAAGACAAGCTGAAATAAAAAGCGCTGTTAGCTACATTGCAAATGAGTTATTGGAAAATGCCATGAAGTTTAATGATGAAACCTCGGAGTACCCGATCGATATTAAATTGCAATTAGACAGCGACGGAGTGATTTTCTCAGTTGCTAACAGCATCTCTCCCCAAGCTGTGGACAAGTTTCAGGCTTATATTCAACAGTTGCTGGCCTCGGAACCCAGCGAACTTTACATTCAGCGGTTGGAAAAAAATGCTGCTGACGAAAGCTGTACCAATTCTGGATTGGGTTTGTTGACCATGCTCACCGATTATACCGCCAAACTTGGCTGGAAGTTCCAGACCGTGCACAAAGACCCGGAAGTAATTGCGGTGACAACTATGGTGCAATTAACAGTATAAGCAACGCGGGCGATCGATAATATCTAAGGGACTTTTTTTTGTGGGTATGGAAATTAATACAGAAGATTACCAGATCTGTTACGATCCAGCAACGGCAACCGTGAGTTTTCTTGGATCTCTAAGACTGAGCGGGCCTGCGGAGTACGCGCCGATAGCGCAGTTGCTGACCCAGGTTGCCGACGTGGAACCGACGAAAATTACCCTCAATTTGCAGCAGTTAGAATTTTTGAACAGTTCTGGCATCAATATGCTATCGAAGTTTATTATCGAGGTACGCAAAACAGCCAGGGTGCAAATAGCGGTACAAGGCTCTCAAAGCATCGGTTGGCACGGTAAATCTTTGAGGAATTTCCAGCGCCTGATGCCTGGTTTGCAGTTGGATTTTCTATAGAAACACGATTACTTTTAGGGTGCGAGCTGTAGAGCAATTTTTTGTTAGTCGAGGCGCAAATTCTCGGGTTATGCTGGAAGAACAACCATCTAGAGAACAGCTACTTTTAGAGATAGAAAGATTGCGCCAGCAAGTGGAAGACTTGAAGGAGGAAAAAGCGGATCTGGAAATCTTGCTGGAAACTACTGCTGAACATTCCGATACGGTTGAAACTGAGTTGCGATCTCGCGCATTGGAGGCGGTGCGGGAAGGCGAAAACAAGCTGGCTCAATTTCTGGAAGCGATTCCGGTTGGCGTGGCCGTACTCGATTCTCAAGGCAGACCTTACTACGTCAATCACGCCGGACAGCAGTTATTCGGTCAAGGGGTTTTGCCGTTAAATGCAGTTGATGATTTGTCAGAAAGTTATCAAATTTATATCGCGGGAACTGATACTATTTACCCTTCCGAAAAATTGCCTATCGTCCGAGCTTTGAGGGGCGAAAGCGCGACGGCTGATGATATGGAGATTCATCAACCAGACAAGAAAATACCCCTTGAAACTTGGGGAACGCCAATTTTTGACGAGGGTGGCAAAGTTGCTTTTGCGATCGCAGTTTTTCAAGATGTCACGGAACGCAAACAAGCTGAAGCCGACCGCCATAAATTTATTAAGAAACTATTTGAACTCAATAAAGATTTGGAAAAAGCCCTGGAGGCCGAATCAGAATTAACTGATGCCTACGGGCGATTCGTGCCGCATCAATTTCTGAATTTGTTGGGATATGAAAGTATTATGGATGTCAATTTAGGCGACCAAGTGCAGGCGGAAATGTCGGTGCTGTTTGCGGATATCCGCGACTTCACGACGCTTTCGGAAACTATGACGCCGCAAGAAAATTTTAATTTTATCAATGCTTACCTTTCGCGGATGGAGCCTGCTATTACTAGGAATAACGGCTTTATTGACAAATACATCGGCGATGCAATTATGGCTCTGTTTAGCGACTATGCAGATGATGCCGTGAAAGCGGGTATTGCGATGCTAAATATCCTGACTGATTACAACCAACACCGTCAAAGTGTCGGCTACATCCCGATTCAAATTGGCATTGGTATCAATTCTGGTTCTTTGATGCTGGGGACAGTCGGGGGTAAAAGCCGAATGGACAGCACTGTGATTAGCGATGCTGTTAATTTAGCATCTCGTATTGAAGGATTGACCAAAGATTACGGCGTCCCTCTGTTAATTTCTCAGCAGACTTTGGAACGGTTGCGAAATCAGAACGATTATGCTATTCGGATTGTGGATAAAGTACAGGTAAAAGGAAAATCTCAATATGTCGTAGTCTATGAGGTATTTGATGCAGATCCACCGGAAATTCTGTCGGCAAAGCTAGCAAATTTGCCTGTATATACTGAAGCTATGTTACTGTGCGAGCGCAAGGAGTTCCGAGAAGCTGGAAAATTGTTTGAAGAGTGTTTGCGAACAAATCCCAGCGATCAGGTAGCTCGCATTTACCTGAAACGCTGTCGGGATTGGCGATCGCTCCTCAAAGGAATTTAAAGCAACTTAGTCTATTTTAGATTTAAGATTGACTCCATATAGCAATCCTCGCATCATTTGTGAATTTCTTACTTTGTCAGAGCGGGTTCGGGGAGGGTTGGGGTGGGGTAAAAAATTTACGACTCCTGTAAGGATTGCTATATATCTTGAGAGAGATGACTGACCTCTGGAATCTGTCAAAGGTGTAAAATATAAACAGCTTTATGCCTGTTACTTCGGAGGCTTCTCAACATAGAGCGGCTTAGGGCGGAAAAACCAGCGATCGGTAATTTGGTGCGAGAACGGCGGCCAGCGCTGAACCTGTCTCAGAAAAAGTTGGCGGATGAATTAGGGATGACCTTTCCCACGATTAATCGTTGGAAAAATGGACACTCTAAGCCTTCTGGCTTGGAACTCAAGCAAATTTACATCTTGCTGGATGAGTAAGGCGCGGCGAGCAAGATATTTTTCGGATAAGGAGTACAAAGGGTGAGTTTTGAGGGAATCAACAGTATTTTCAGAGTTAGACTACTTCCCTATGGTGTGGCGACCCTCTCCGTGGCACTGGCACTGGGGCTAACGCGATTGCTTTTACCGTGGCTTTACCCCACCACGACGCCCCTGTTTTTCATCGCGGTGATTGTAAGTTCCTGGTATGGCAGTTTCGGGGCTGGGTTGCTGGCAACAATTTTATCCACGCTGGCAATCAACTATTTTTTTATTGAGCCGTTCTATTCCTTACAGATCGCTAATGTAGAGACAATTCTTCGGATCGGTATGTTTTCGATCGCCGCAGGATTGAGCGCTTCACTCAATCTATCGTGGCGCACTGCTATAAAAAATGCGAAAGCAGCCTTGCAAACTTTACAGGAGGCAAGGTCCCTAGAACAAAAGGCCCAGCTTCGGGGCCAAGTAGCACAAACTGCGGCGACTGCGGCAAAAGAACAGTTAGAAACCGTACTGTCTACCATCAACGATGGATTTTACATCCTCGATCGCGATTGGCGCTACACCTATGCCAACGATCGCTACTGTGAAATGGTTGGAATGCCGCGGTCAGCGATTCTGGGTGAGAACGTTTGGGAGTTATTTCCGGCAGCCGTTGACACCGATGCTTACGTGCAGTTTCATCGGGCAATGCGCGAACAAACGCCGCTCCAGTTTGATTATCTCTACTCACCTTGGAAAGGTTGGCATGACCATCGAATTTACCCTTCGCCCAGTGGGCTGACCGTTTTGCTTGCTGACATTACCGATCGCAAACAGGCAGAACTCATCCTAATCGAGCAGAAACGACTGCTGGAGTCGATCGCAGTCGGACAGCCCCTAGACGACTTTCTGGCTGCCGTGTGTGACTCAGTATCCAGGCTGAATCCGGATACCCGCGCGGGCTTCCTGCTAGCCGATGCTCAGCGGCTGACGTTTAAGAGATCCATTACTCCAGACTTTCCGCCGTCTTTTGGTGAAGGACTCCAAGGTGCTGCGATTAACGATTTGTGCATTGGAACCTGCGGCGAAGCAGTGTATAGCGGTCAGCCCGTGACCTGCGCCGACATTGCCAACGACGATCACTGGTCGCAAGCATGGCGAAATTTATGCGTGGATCATGGCATTCTAGCGTGTCATTCTCAGCCCGTGTTCAGGCAGGACAATCTACCTCTGGGGTCGCTGATGCTGTGCTTTAGCGAGGCGCGGATGCCGACGGATTGGGAGTATAAACTCGCCGAGTTCGGCACCCAAGTTGCCAGCATCGCCTTCGAGCGCGATCGAGCGTTCCAGGCGTTGCGTGAGAGCGAAGAACAACTCCGACTGGCTTCCGAAGGCGGCAATTTGGGTTTGTGGTATTGGGATCTGGAAACAGACACGCTGAGTTTGACGGACATAGCCAAGGCGATGTTTGGTTTACCCGTCAATACGGCAATGTCGATGCAGGTGTTTTTAGAAGCCGTGCATCACGACGATCGCCCATTCGTTCACACCGTCCTTACTGAGCTAAAAACGAATCAAGCGCATACTGAAATTGAGTATCGGACGCTGTGGGCAGATGGCACCGTTCGTTGGATTTTGGCAAAGGGCGATTGCGCCTACAACGCTGATGGCATCATAATTTCGACGCGGGGCGTATTAATCGACATCAGCCATCGTCAACAAGCCGAAGAAGCGTTGCGTCAAAGCGAAGAGCAGAGTCGCAACATTCTAGAGAGTATTGATGATGGATTCTTTTCCCTTGATGAGAATTGGCGTTTCACTTACGTGAATCGGTCAGCGGAAATTCTGCTAGACCGCACTGCAAGCGATCTGATTGGGAAGAAGGTGTGGGAAGAATTCCCCGGACTCAATGGCAGCGAGTTTGAGCGGGTTTATCGGCGTGTGGCAAACGAGCGCGTGGCTTTATCAGTCACGGCGTTTTATCCCTATCACGATCGGTGGTATGACGTTCGCACCTACCCTGCCGCGAACGGGATTACCATTTATTTCCGAAATGTCACCGATCGAAAACTGGCAGAGGAGGTATTGCAACAACGAGAAGCAGAACTTCGTTTAGTCACCAATGCCGTGCCTGCCTTGATTTCCTTTGTAGACTCAGACCAGCGCTATCGCTTCAACAATCGAGCATATGAAGAATGGTTTGGACATCCGGCAACGGAAATCTATGGCAAGCACCTCCAAGAGGTTTTAGGCGAAACTGGCTATGAAGGGATTCGTCCTTATGTTGAGCAAGTCTTGGCAGGAGAGGAAGTGACCTTTGAAAGCCAAATTTCCTACAAAGATGGTGGAACCCGTTATATCAATGCGACCTATGTTCCCCGCTTCAATAGCCAGGGAAAAGTTGAAGGGTTTGTAGCACTGGTCAACGATATCACCGATCGCAAACAAGCCGAAGCCACACTACGGGAGAGTGAGGCACGGTTCCGGCTGATGGCAGATGCCGCCCCGGTGCTGATTTGGATGGCCCGCACCGATAAACTCTGTAATTACTTCAACCTCCCGTGGCTAAACTTTACCGGACGGACGATCGAGCAAGAAAGTGGCAATGGTTGGACAGAAGGAGTCCACCCCGACGACCTCGATCGCTCTTTAGACACCTATGTGACTGCCTTTGATGCCCGTCAACCGTTCAAGATGGAATATCGCTTGAAACGCTGTGATGGCATATACCGTTGGGTTATGAATCAAGCTGTTCCTCGCTACGGATTGGAAGACCAGTTCTTGGGCTACATCGGCTCCTGTGTTGATATTGAAGACCACAAACAAGCTGAGGAAGCCCTGCGCGAGAGTGAATCCCGCCTCCGTCTGATCATTGAAAGCGCTAAAGATTATGCCATCTTCGCCATCGACCTTAACGGCATCATTGCCAGTTGGAACTCAGGGGCAGAAAGGTTGTTGGGCTATACCGAGACAGAAGCAATTGGTTGCTCGATTCGGATGATCTTCACGCCCGAAGATAACGAACAAGGACAAGCCGAGTACGAGAGGCAAACGGCTCTACTGCAAGGACGGGCCGAAGACGAACGCTGGCACGTCTGCAAAGATGGGAATCGCTTTTGGGCCAGTGGATTGATGATGCCCCTGCTTAATGAAGCGGATTGTCCGCAGGGATTTGTCAAAATTATGCAGGACAAGACCGCACAACGGCAAGCAAGTGAGCGACTGCAATTGCTGTATGAAACTACCCGCGATCTTTTGAAGACAGAACAGCCTCTGGCTTTGATGCACGCGCTATTCAGCAAACTTTCAGTGCAACTCGATCTGCATTGTTACTACAACTTCATGGTGGAAGAAAAAGACAACCAGCCGATGCTGCATTTGAGAAACTACGAGGGCATCTCTGAAGAAAGGGCGCACGGGATCGCCTGGATCGAATTAGGGGAATATCTCTGTGGATTGGTTGCCCAAACGCAGCAGCAAGTTGTCTTGAGTCAAGCCCAACTTTCAACTCATCCGAATGCTAAAGCCGTCTGTGAAATGGGCATCACGGCTTACGCGGGTCAACCGTTAATCTCTCAAGGGCGGTTATTAGGAACGCTCTCATTTGGCAGTTTGACTCGGACGCACTTTACGCCTGCTGAAATCGAGCTGCTGCGATCGACCTGTGACCAAATCGCGATCGCTCTGGAACGGGCAAACCTGAACGCTTCACTCCAGCAGCAAGCGGAACAGCTAAGGCAGGCAAATCGGATCAAGGATGAGTTCTTAGCGGTACTTTCTCATGAATTGCGATCGCCCCTCAATCCTATTTTGGGGTGGTCAAAGCTGCTGCAAACTGGCAAGCTGGATGCGGCCAAAACTGCACAGGCGTTAGCGACGATCGAACGCAATGCCAAGCTGCAAACTGAATTGATTGAAGATTTGCTTGATGTCTCGAAAATTCTCCAAGGCAAGCTCAGTCTTAATATTCGTCCAGTCGATTTAGCTTTAACTGTGGAATCGGCGATCGAAACTGTCAATTTGGCTGCTGTTGCCAAATCCATTGATATTCGGACTGTGTTAGATCCTCAGATCGGACAAATTTTGGGGGATTCGGGCCGTTTGCAGCAGATTGTCTGGAATCTTGTTTCCAATGCGGTCAAATTCACCTCAGCCGGGGGGCGCGTTGAGGTGAATTTGACTCGTGTTGGCAATCACGCTCAAATTACTGTGGCGGATACAGGGATTGGCATCGCACGGGAGTTTTTACCCTACGTGTTTGACTACTTCCGGCAAAAAGATGGCGCGACAACCCGCAACTTTGGTGGCTTGGGATTGGGGCTGGCGATCGTGCGGCATCTAGTCGAACTGCACGGTGGCAACGTTGGGGCAGAGAGCCAGGGTGAAGGGCTAGGGGCAACCTTTACCGTAAGACTGCCCCTATCAGGGAAGGTAAAGGGACAAGAAAACTCTCTTGCAGGACTTTCGGAACGATCGACTGCGGATGAACAGTTATCTGGGATGCGGATACTTGTGGTAGATGATGAGCCGGATATGCGAGAGTTGATTTCCTTTTTGCTAGAAGATGCAGGTGCAGAGGTACTGACTATTGCTGTCCCTCAAGAAGCCGTGACAGCGTTGACTAATTTCCAGCCCGATGTCCTGTTGAGCGACATTGGAATGCCGGGGATGGATGGCTATATGCTGTTGCAGCAAGTGCGAGCTCTGCCGCCCGAACGGGGTGGGCTGATTCCGGCGATCGCCCTGACTGCCTATGCGGGCGAGTTTAATCAACAGCAAGCTTTGCAAGCTGGATTTCACCGACATCTGGCAAAGCCGATCGAACCGGATCAATTAATTAAGACGATCGCCGCACTTCTTAGCAAGAACACTGATGACCCCGCAAGCTATAAAGAGTGAGCCGAAGGATCTCAAACCGATCGAACATCACCAAGCTTTTAAGTTGCTGTGGTTAGGCAGCGATATTTGTATTACAGGAGAATTTATCAATAAATCCGGTTTCTAGTCTAATAGTGCGTAAGTCCTGATAATATAATCAATAATTTGGAGTGTCAAAAAAAGACGATGGGAATTAACAAGCAGCAGCCTAGAATACATATAAAACCTTCAGTGATTAAAGCGATAGCTCTGTTCTGTCTGTGCTGCTTGTTAACTGCAAGTTGTGGACAAAGAACACGTCCATCGGTCACTGCGAGCGGCGAAAATGCTAATAACCGCGTTACTATTGGCACAACCTTGAAGTTGCGGACGATCGACCCTGCGGACGCTTACGAAATTATATCAGGGCAATTGCTGCAAAATTTGGGCGACACTCTCTATACTTACAAGTCGGGAACTACTGAGTTAATCCCCCATTTAGCTACAGCAATGCCAAAAGTTAGCCAAGACGGATTGACATATACAATCCCCTTGCGTCAAGGCGTTATTTTTCACGACGACACACCGTTTAACGCCGCAGCAATGGAGTTTTCCTTGCAGCGGTTTATCAAAAATGGCGGTCGTCCGGCTTTCTTGTTGAGTGATGCAGTAGAATCTGTGAAAGCGACGGGCGAATACGAATTAACTTTTCAACTCAAAAAGCCTTTTGCTGCTTTTCCTTCCCTGTTGACATTCGCTGGTAGTTGTGCAGTTTCTCCAAAAGCTTACGAGATTGGGGAGGGTAAATTTAAACCCGATACGTTTGTGGGAACGGGACGCTACAAGTTGGCGAAGTACGGCAGCGATTCTCTCAAGTTTGACGTGTTTGACAAGTATTGGGGGGAAAAGCCCGCTAATCAAGGAATTGACCTGTTGCTGCTTTCTAGTTCCTCAAATTTGTTCAATAGTTTTCGGACTGGTGCAGTTGATGTGGCTTATTTGTCTCTGGATGCAGACCAAGTTCAAAGCTTGGACGAGGGAGCAAAACAAGGGAAATGGCAGGAAATCGCGGGGGAAAGTAGTACAGTTAGTTACATGACGCTGAATACCAAGTCTAAACCGCTGGATAAGTTAGAAGTGAGACAGGCGATCGCTGCTGCGATGGATCGCCCCCTGATTAATGAGCGGGTACTGCGGGGACAAGCACAACCGCTTTACAGCCTGATTCCCACAACCTTCGACGTTCAAAAACCAGTTTTTAAAGAACTGTACGGCGATGCCAACAGCGCAAAGGCTAAGGAACTTTTAACGAAAGCGGGATACTCGGCAGCAAATCCTTTTGTTCTGCAACTTTGGTATCCTTCAGCTTCCACAAAACGAGCTTTAGTGGCGAGTACGATCGAGGCGCAAGCTAAACTCAAAATGGACGGGATAATGCAGGTAGAAATTAACAGCGTTGAATCTCCGACTTTGTTTCAAAACATAGAGAAGGGTATTTATCCTGCGGTTTTAGTGGATTGGTACGCCGACTTTTTCGATGCCGACAATTACATTCAGCCGTTTTTGGATTGTGCCACGGGTTCTGCCGCCGGGGGCTGTGAAAAGGGTGCTAGTCAAGGTCAGGGTTCGTTTTATTATAGCGATCGGGTAAATCAACTGATCGACAAGCAACGAAAAGAAGCAAACCCCCAAACCCGCAAAGCCCTGTTTGCCGAAATTCAAGACATACTGGGTCAAGATGTACCTTTCATCCCTCTTTGGCAGGATAAGGACTATACTTTTGCTCAGAACAGCATTACCGGCGTCCGTCTCGAACCGACGCAATCTTTTCCTTTTTGGTTCCTGAAAAAGCAATAATTCTTTACAAGAATTTCTAGGAGTTGAAACGTCAATAATTATTGCATAGTTTGTGCACAATAGGGTGATGATTGTCACAGTTTATCAAAGAGACTGATCACCCTAACCTCTTTAATGATGTGGGATATTATTAAAAGAGAGATATTGCTGAGGGTGGGTATATGAAACTTGGAATTTTAACAACAACAGGGCTGCTAATTGCGATGGGGTTGGCATCGGGAGTAAAGGCAGAAAACGTATCCCACGTCAAGCAATTATTAGAAACTAAAAAATGTAGCCAATGTGACTTGACAGGAGCGCAGCTTGCTGGTATGAATCTGAGCGGGGCAGATTTGAGCGGTGCGAATCTCAGAGGTGCAAATTTGAATGGTGCAAATTTGGACGAAGCCAAACTGAACGAAGCAAATCTGAAACAAGCTAAATTGCAAGGTGCGAGTTTAATTGGGGCTAAAATGCACGGGGCTAATTTGGAGGGTGCTGATTTGAGTCGCGCTAATCTGAGTCTGGCAGGTTTAGTGATTGCCACTTTGAAAAATACCAACCTCACCAGCGCTAATTTAATCGGCGCTAATTTAGAAAGTGCCAATTTGGCGGGTGCGAACCTGAAAAATGCTCGTCAGTCTGTAGCGAATTTAGCTAATGTCAGCCTCAGAGGTGGCAGTTTGTCGGGAATGGACGTACAGGGAGTCAACTTGCGGGATGCAAATTTGACTAATGCAAATTTGCATGGTGCAAATTTGAACGGTTCGGACTTGACTGGTGCTAATTTAAAGAATGCCAATATGGCAAATGTAGATTTGAAAAACGCTTCTTTGCCGTAGGACGATCGCCAATTGCTATATCAAATTCTGGTGCTTAACAAGCTTAATATAACAAGGTAGGGGCAATTCTGAAATTGCCCCTACAGTTTTAATTGTAGGATTTATCTTGTTTCCGATCGCTGCGTAGGTCAATCGATTTTAGATTTTAGATTTTAGATTAAAGAATTGAAGCATTGACCCCACGGATA
This sequence comes from Microcoleus sp. LAD1_D3, assembly GCF_036702135.1. Lineage (NCBI taxonomy): Bacteria > Bacillati > Cyanobacteriota > Cyanophyceae > Oscillatoriales > Microcoleaceae > Microcoleus > Microcoleus sp. LAD1_D3. The sequence continues at coordinate 106,525 of NZ_JAUBSB010000004.1, forward strand.
AATTCGGGGGGCAAGTTTCATCGAATACAGGTTTTTTATTTCTCGACGGATGAATCCGGGGGCTTGTATCCTGGATGATGAAGGTCATGGTTCGGTGTGCGACGCTTTTCCCTGGCCTCTGCGATTGTTTCATATTTTGATGTCGGATTAATCTTCCTCGTGAGCATCTAGGGCAAAGCGGATAATGTCATCATCGCCGAGGTATTCGCCATTTTGGATTTCAATCATCACCAGGGGAATAACGCCGGGATTTTCTACGCGATGAGCAGTATTCATCGGAACGTAGGTTGACTGTTTCTGCATGAGAATCGTCTCTTTGTCGTCGCAGATAACTTTAGCGGTACCGGAGACGACTACCCAGTGCTCGCTGCGGTGATAGTGCATTTGGGTGCTGATGTGATGCCCCGGCTTGACTTCAATGCGATTGATCTTGTAACGATCGCCCGCGTCTATGACTGTAACTTGACCCCAGTAGCGGGTTTGTGTGCGATCGTCAATTTTTTCGCTTGTCTCCACTGTTTCCACCATCCTGTTTATCTCGCCAACGGTGTCTGTAAAAATATCTTTAGTTGAAAGTATAGCAGGGATAGGGTAAGTGCGATCGATTTAAACATTACTCAATTAGCCGCCACTCGCGAGCATCAACAAATTGCGACCAATGCCCCACATTTTTTGTAGCAATTATCAACTCATGCCCTTCATTTGCTACCGAAATGGGCTGAGCTGCCAAAATCACGTCTGCCTCAAGTGCCTTGGGGTCAGCAGTTGGTCTTACTCTCCGTCGTGCTTGCGCCCACAACTGTGCCACCAGAAGCATTGTTTTTGTGGAAAATAGGAAGGTAGCTAATCGCTGTTTTGAGTTGGTCAAACCGTGATATACCAGCCATTTAGTCCGCACGAATTAACTCGCGACGCACCTCATAATCAGCGCTTTTAGGTAACACGGCTTCCTAGCCTCTGTCTGGCAAAAAGTCTAACCAAAAATGATCTCAAGTAAATTCGGCCAGTATTCTTTGGGGAGTTTCTCAATTTCCCGAACTAGCCAAGGCATAGAACTTTCTGAGGCTAAAACAGAATTAGCTTGACAAGATTCGCTTTCTTTACCCTGTTATGAGGTAGCTGGGGATGCTTGGGGAGATGAAGCAAATCTAGCTTGCGGGAGTTCGGTTCCTTTGATTTGGTCTGTCAGAATTATCTGCCTTTTATTCATTCATATTGTAGTCGATCGCGACTTACGCACGTGGAGGTCAGAAACCCGGTTTTTTTGCATCCAGGACTGCATTAACAAGGTGCATTCGATCGCAAAATCCCAATAATCGCCCCAAAATGAAAGTCGGATGCACCCTACAACTTGACATCGACCCTTCTGCTACACTGACAATGGAAACTAACAGAGCCCGCGACATCAAGCAGACGAAGCATCTAGCACTGGCGCAGCAGCAAAGTGCCCAAAATCATAACGGCGAAATAAAAATATGTTTGTTGACAATTGGTTTGAATTGATTCGGATTTTGACGATCGGCGTTTCCGCTTACGTCGTGCTGATTTGTTTGTTGCTAGTCTCCGGCAAGCGAACTCTGTCGAAGTGGAATGCCTTCGATTTCATCGTTACCATCGCCCTCGGTTCGACGCTGGCGACTGTCATCATGTCAAAAGACGTTTCGCTCGTCGAGGGCATTTTCGGACTAGGCTTACTCATCGGGCTGCAATTCATCGTCACGTGGCTTGCGGTGCGGGTAAAGTGGGTAAAAAATCTCATCAAAGCCGAACCTACTATGCTGCTCAGCCAAGGCCAATTTCTGCCTGTGGCGATGCGGCAGCAGCGCGTGGGTGAATCGGAAATTCGGGCGGCGATTCGGGGGACTGGCAGCGCGTCGATCGAAGAAATCGAAGCAGTCGTGCTGGAAACCGACGGCAGCATGAGCGTTGTCAAAAAATCTCCGAACAATTCGCGATCGGCTCTCAAAGATGTAGCTTAGTCGATCTTTAAATTCAATGGATGCTCGAATTATTTGTGAGCTTGCCATTGACAGTTAAAGATAGTCTCTACAGGAATTACGATCGATGGACGGGCTCTGATATTAATAATTTTATAAACAAAAGGCTTATAAACAAAAGGCGGGCAATTGCCCGCCTTTTACTTACTTGCTCAACACACCATCTGGAATTCCCAAAATATCCTCAATTCGAGGCATATCTTCCAAAGCAATCACTCTGCCTTCATCCTCAAAACCAGCAATTTGATCGAAATTCAAATACCGATACAAATCACCAGCAAAAGGATCGATTCTCTTCGACACAACGTCATTGTATTCTTGGACTGTAGGAATGCGACCTAACAGCGAACAAACGGCCGCCAATTCCGCCGAACCGAGATAAACTTGTGCATCTTTGCCCATGCGGTTGTTAAAGTTACGAGTAGAAGTTGAAAAAACCGTTGTCGCATCTTTAACCCGTGCTTGATTGCCCATACAAAGACTGCAACCGGGCATTTCTGTACGCGCTCCAGCAGCTCCAAAAATGCTGTAATAACCTTCTTCTTTGAGTTGCTGTTCGTCCATCCGAGTTGGCGGACAAATCCACAGGCGAGTTTTCACTTCTCCTGCACCTTCCAACACCTTCGCAGTGGCGCGGTAGTGACCGATATTCGTCATGCAGGAACCGACAAATACTTCGTCAACCCGATCGCCCGCAACCTCACTCAACAACTTAACATTATCCGGGTCATTCGGAGCAGCCACAATTGGCTCTTTAATCTCGTTTAAATCGATCTCAATTATCTCCACATATTCCGCATCAGCATCAGCCTCCAGCAGTACCGGATTTGCCAGCCATTCCTCCATCTTCGCTACCCGGCGCATCATCGTCCGCGCATCTTGATAGCCCCGCGCCACCATGTTTTTCAGCAGCGCGACATTGGAACGAATGTACTCGGAAACAGTCTCCACACTCAATTTAATCGTGCATCCGGCGCAAGAACGCTCGGCGGAGGCATCGGTCAATTCAAAAGCCTGCTCGACCTTCAAATCGGGCAAACCTTCAATCTCCATAATCCGCCCAGAAAAGACATTTTTCTTATTCTGTTTCGAGACTGTCAGCAAACCTTTTTGAATGGCTACATAGGGAATTGCATTCACAACATCCCTGAGCGTTACTCCCGGCTGCAATTCACCTTTAAACCGCACTAAAACTGATTCCGGCATATCCAAAGGCATGACGCCCAATGCCGCAGCAAATGCCACCAATCCCGAACCCGCAGGAAAGGAAATTCCTAAAGGAAAACGAGTGTGAGAATCGCCGCCAGTTCCCACTGTATCTGGCAATAACATTCGGTTCAGCCAAGAGTGAATAATGCCGTCTCCGGGACGCAAAGCTATGCCGGCGCGCTCTGCCATGAAATCGGGCAATTCATGGTGAGTTTTGACATCAACTGGTTTTGGATAAGCGGCGGTGTGGCAGAAACTTTGAATTACCAAATCGGCGCTAAATCCCAAACAAGCAAGTTCTTTCAATTCGTCCCGAGTCATCGGCCCGGTGGTATCTTGCGATCCGACTGTTGTCATGACTGGTTCGCAGGATGTACCGGGACGAACCCCGGACAAACCGCAAGCTTTGCCTACCATTTTTTGTGCTAAAGTGAAGCCTTTGCCCGTATCTACTGGGATTGTAGGGCGGGTAAAAATAGTGCTGGGTTCTAGTCCTAAAGCTGCGCGGGTTTTGTCGGTTAAAGTTCGTCCAATTAATAGGGGAATTCGGCCACCGGCGCGAACTTCGTCTAGAATTGTGTCGGGTTTGAGGGTGAATGTGGAGATAATTTCTCCGGCTTCATTGGTGATTTCGCCTTTGTAGGGATGGATGGTAATTACCATTCCTGTTTCCATTTTGGAGACATCGCATTCGATCGGCAAAGCGCCGGAATCTTCAGCGGTATTGAAGAAAATCGGGGCGATCGCACTTCCTAAAATATAACCGCCACTGCGCTTGTTCGGCACAAACGGAATATCATTGCCAATGTGCCACAGCACAGAATTAATCGCCGATTTTCGCGACGAACCAGTACCGACAACATCACCAACATAGGCTACGGGATGGCCTTTTTGCTTCAATTCTGCAATGGTTTGCAAAGCCCCTGGCATCTTACTTTCCAGCATCGCCAAAGCGTGTAGGGGAATGTCCGGCCGCGTGGTAGCATGAGGTGCGGGCGACAAGTCGTCAGTATTGGTTTCTCCAGGAACTTTGAAGACTGTAACGGTAATCGCTTCTGGCAACACAGGACGACCCGTAAACCACTCGGCATCCGCCCAAGAATCGACTACTTGTTTGGCGTAGGGATTGGTATCAGACAAAGCTATAACGTCGTGGAAAGCGTCGAATACTAACAGGGTTTTGCTCAGTGCCCGGGCGGCGGTGGCGGGAATGGCGACTTCGGCAGTGGGATTAAGTAAATCGATTAAAGATTGGACGTTGTAACCGCCCATCATTGTCCCCAGCAGGTAAACTGCCCATTTGGGAGCAATTAGGGGGCTGTGGATTTCGCCTTTAGCAATGCCAGTTAAAAAACCAGCTTTGACGTAGGCGGCGCTGTCTACTCCGGGCGGGACGCGATCGCGCAATAATTCTATTAAGGTTTCTTCTTCTGTTGCCGGCGGATTTTTCAGCAGTTCACACAGTTCCGACGTTTGCTGGGCGTCTAGCGGCAGGGGTGGAATTCCCTCATGGGCTCGTTCGGCAGCGGTACGGCGGTAAGATTCAAGCATTTCTCCTCTCTCCTGGGATAGTATTCGGTGGTTGTTTGTAGGTGACTTTACTTTTTAGATTAGGAGCTTCCGCTGCACATTGGGTAAAGTACCTCGCTCTTATCAAAACTTAACGCAACTTTAAAAACAGTAGATTGTCATACCAAAGACAGATGTGGTCTTTAACGGGAGAGCAGCGTATCAAACTTCAGCCGAGCAGTTTAGGGGCGTTGATTTGCATAGTTCTGGTTAAGATTAATGTGTTGTGGGCTACTGTAGATCCTCCTCTGCATCCATCCCTGACAACTAAAGCTAGGGAAGCATTTGTCAATCAGCAATTATGCTCAAAATTTACTCGGATTTTGCGTCGAAAACTCAGATTGGGGCGATCGAGGAATCATGCCGATCGCAATATTTATGCCCACTCACTCCCAAATCGCGAATTTTCCACTCCTAGAAAAGCAGTTATTTTGAGTAATCTTACTGATTGCAAATGAAATTAAGTCTTCAGTTGTTACCAATGCTCTGCACCTGAAATCGTCATTTACCACAAGTTTAAAAAAGTTGTCCTGCTAATGGATCGATTAAACAATGGAAAGTTTTATCCCTAAAAACTCTGAAGACTGTCACGGCTGGGCCTCCAAGCCAGACTTGTACAAAGAGCCGCAAGGAACCAAAGAATTACTGCTGACGATCGCCCACTCGATGCCGATGCCCCTGATCGTCAGCAGTCTGGCGGACAGCACAATTCTTTATAGCAACGATTTATGCCGTCAGGCTTTCGGGTTCACAGCATTCAAGTCGATCGAGCGCCAAAAAGCCGAAATGCTCTACCACAACCCCGCAGACCGTCAGGAACTGCTGGTGCGGCTCGCCCGCAACGGACTGGTCCGCGAGACAGAAGTCCGCCTCAAAAAAGCTGACGGCACGCTGTTTTGGGCAAGTGTATCGATGGGGTATGTGACATTGCTGTCAGGAAAAGCTGTTCTGTCGGTGTTCAGCGACATTACGGATCGCAAGCGAGCGGCCGCGAAGGAGCAGGAATTGCTCACGTCAATCCACTTGCGGGCCCGCCAGCAAGCGGCCGTCGCTTACTTGGGGCAGCAGGCCCTGGCAGAAACAGATTTATCCGCACTCATGGACAAAGCGGCGGTTTTAATTGCTCAAACCCTGGACGTTGATTATTGCCAGTTGTTAGAACTGTTGCCCTCTGGTCATGCTTTTATGCTGCGAGCGGGGGTTGGCTGGCAGCCGGGCCTCGTCGGCAGCGCTACTGTTGCCGCTTCTGCCCGATCACAAGCCGGTTACACATTGCTAGTGGGCGAACCGACAATCGTCGAAGATTTGCGGGTGGAAACGCGCTTTAGCGAGTTGCCACTGCTGCACAACCACCGGGCTGTCAGTGGCGTTACTGTGATCATTCCCGGCAATCGAGGACTGGGGAGCAACTGGGGACAACCAGAACCAACGAACAGTTCCTCCTCGCAGGCCTGGGGCATTTTGGGGGTTCATACCAGCCAAAGGCGGGTTTTCAGTCAAGATGACGTTTATTTTGTAGAAGCGATCGCCAACGTGTTAGCTGCGGCGATCGAGCGCATTGTATCGCAAGAGCGCTTACAAATGATGGAACGGGCGATCGAAAGTTGCAGTAACGGCATTGCAATCACCGACGCGACCGTTGCAGATAATCCGATTATTTATGTCAATCCCAGTTTTGAGCGGATCACCGGTTATCGCAGAGACGAGTTAATGGGAAAAAATTGCCGATTTTTGCAGGGCACCGACACGGACACCGCCGCTGCCAAACAATTGCGAATTGCGATTGAAGAAGGCAGAGAATCTCAAGTTATCTTGCGTAACTTTCGGAAAGACGGCACGCCTTTTTGGCACGAACTGTCGATCGCTCCGGTGTACAACTCGCGGCGACACTTAACCCACTTTATTGGAGTGCAAACAGACATTACCGACCGCCAGCGATCGGAAGAAGAATTATTTTTAAATTCTCAAGCTTTAGCAACTTTTAGCGCTAATCTCAAACACTTGCACCGGATTACAACTTATCATTATCAAAACTTTGAAGAACTGGTTGAGGATTATCTAACAGCAGGCTGTTTGATGTTTGGACTTTCTATGGGAATCATGGCTGAAGTTGACAGCGAGACTTTTATTGTCCGAGCAGCAAAAACAGATTTACAATACTTCGTGCGAGGCTTAGAATTGAACCTCAGCGATACTTACTGCGCGGCCGTCATTAAACTTAATAAAACAGTTGCGTATTCTCATATAGGAGGAGATATGGAGATGCGCGAACATCCTGCTTATCAGAATTGCCAGTCGGAATCATACATCGGAACGCCGATATTTGTTAACAATAAAACTTACGGTACCTTGAGTTTTAGTTCGCGAGAGATCAAAAAAAGAAAGTTCAAGTACGAGGAAATAGAAATTATAGAATTGATGGCTCAAAGTATTGGCAAAATTCTGGCGGTTCACCTAATGGAAGTCGAACGCCAGGAAGCCGAAAAAGAGCGCTGCGAGTTGATAGTATCTCTCAAAGAAAGTGAAGAACGCTATCGCCGTTTAGTAGAACTCTCTCCCGAAGCGATCGCCGTTCACAGTCAAGGGAAAATCGCCTACATCAATGCTGCCGGCGCGAAACTCCTCGGTGCGAGTTCTCCCGAGGCGCTAATCGGCTTTCCGGTACTGCATTTCGTCCATCCAAACTATGTGGAAACAGCCAGAGAGCGCATTCGGCTAGTCGAGCAAGAAAATCAGCCGCTCGACCTTGCCGAACAAAAACTGATGCGGCTCGACGGACAAATAATAGACGTTGAAATGGCCGGCATCCCCGCTACTTATCAAGGCTCCACTGCCGCCCAGATTATCATCCGAGATGTCACCGAGCGCAAGCGAGTAGAACAGCAACTGCTGCACGGCGCTTTTCACGATGCGCTGACGGGTTTGCCCAACCGCGTTTTGTTCATCGACAGGCTAGGACAAGCCATCCGCCGAGCCAATCAGTCCCCCGATTACAAATTTGGTTTACTTTTCCTAGATTTAGACCGCTTCAAAGTAGTTAATGATTCTTTAGGACACGTTTTAGGCGACAAACTGCTAATCGCCCTCGCGGAGCGACTGCAAACCTGCGTCCGGGTTTCTGATACCGTCGCCCGGCTGGGGGGAGACGAATTCACCATTCTGCTAGACCACATTCCGAGCCTCAGCGACGCTATCCTGGCAGCTAAAAAAATACAAAAAGAACTGACTAGGCCGTTTCATATCGAAGCGCACGAAGTATTTACCACCGCTAGCATTGGCATTGTTTTCAGTAGAGGCGAAGGAGCCGACAGTGGCCAATCGAATTCGTACACTCACCCCGAAGAATTCCTACGCGATGCTGACATTGCTATGTACCGTGCTAAAGCTTTGGGCAAGGCCCGGCACGAAGTGTTTAATTTGGCGATGCACGACCACACTATGTCGCTGTTGCAGTTAGAAACTGACCTGCGGTTGGCTATTTTGGGCAAGGAGGAATTAGGAGAGAGCAAGGATCAATGTTCGCACTTTATGTTGCACTACCAACCGATTGTTTCGCTCGCCAGCGGTGCGATCGAAGGTTTTGAGGCTTTGGTGCGCTGGTACCACCCGCTTCGGGGTCTAGTTCCGCCGTCTACTTTTATCCCTGTAGCTGAAGAAACAGGTTTGATCGTGCCTCTGGGAGCCTGGGTGCTGCGGGAAGCTTGTCAGCAATTGCGGATTTGGCAAGAAATGTTAACCGAGGAACAGGGAAGAAGTCCAATGGAAGTCGGAACAAGGCACTTCGACTCCCTTCGGCTTCACTCAGGGCAAGTCGCTCAGGGTAACCAGAAGGAAACAGGCGCTTCGACTTCGCTCCGGGTAAAAAGAGGGAAGAGGGTAACGGGCAATATAGGGGATGTAACTGATGTAACGGATACAGGGAATGAGGAACACGGAACTTTTACTGAGCGTAGCCCCAGTATTGGTCACAGGGAAGAAAGAATCGCTAAAAAATTACCACTTCCCAGTTACCAATTCCCGATTACCGATTTCCACTCCGCTATTACCAATACTTCGGCTACGCTCAGTACGAGTTCCCAATTCCCAGTTACCAATACTTCGGCTACGTTCAGTACAAGTTCCCAGGTACCAATTCCGAATTTTAAATTACCCATTATTGATCCTTCGCAATTAACAATGAGCGTCAATCTTTCTCCTAAACAGTTAGGTATGCCGAATTTAATCGAGGAAATCGATGACATTTTAGCAGAAACGGGCTGCGATCCAAGCTGTTTAAAATTGGAGATTACTGAAAGTGCGATCGTGGAAAATGTCAAGAAAGCCAATATTGTGCTAGCCCAATTAAAAGATAGAAATATTCGATTGTCGATCGACGATTTCGGTACTGGCTATTCGTCTTTGAGTTACTTGCACCGTTTTCCGCTGGATACACTGAAGATCGATCGCTCTTTTGTGAGCCGCTTGGGGGCTGCCGAAAATGGTGACGACGGGGGTCAGCCTTTGCAGATTGTGAGGGCGATCGTAACTTTGGCTCACAATTTGGGATTAAATGCGATCGCCGAAGGTGTAGAGACAGGCGAACAGTTAGCACAGCTTCGAGAACTAGACTGCGAATTAGCTCAGGGATATTGGTTTTCTAAACCTTTGGACAGTTCCGCAGTGACAGAAATGCTGACCAATCTCGGTAATAGAGCAATTATGGACTGAGTGAGGGACAGATTGGTAAATAGTGCGTCACCCTGTGAAGACATTTTTGCTACAAACTCACAATCTCAAAACAGATGCACCAGGGAATAAATGGTGCATCAAAATTAGATTGTCGGTAATGATATCAAATCTGTTAGCATCGGAATTATTCATATATCTATTCTCTTCATCTGCGTGAATCCGCGTTAATCCCTTGTTATCTGCGGCCCGATAAATTCTCTTTTTTTAACCGCAGATGAGGGCAGATAAACACAGATTTACGCAGATGAATTCTATCAATTCCGGCTGCACCGTCCGTGATTGTTGACTATTGACTGGATTTTACGCCTGACGATGCTACCGGATTTGAGATGGTTGAAAATTCCCAGACTGACGCACAGTAACGCTTTCGCAATTGCCAATTGCCGATTACAACTTACCAATTCCCCATTAACAAGTAGCTTTGAGGGGAATCTCGATCGCCAATTCTGCACCCTGTCCCGGCGAAGAAGTGCATTTCAGCGACCCGTTGTGTCTGTCTGTAACAATTTGATAGCTAATCGACAAGCCCATCCCAGTGCCTTTACCCACAGGTTTAGTGGTAAAAAACGGGTCAAAAAGCCGAGTGCCGACAGTCTCCGGTATTCCCGGCCCGTTGTCAGCAATCCGAATGATTACCTTGCCCGCTGGCGATATTTCAGTGCGGATGCGGATGTGGCTCGGCTGTTCCCGCATTTCCTCAGCAGAACGCCGCAGATCCCGTTCTTCCAAAGCATCCAAAGCATTGCTCAAGATGTTCATAAATACTTGATTTAACTGTCCGGCATAACATTCTACTAAGGGCAGTTGAGCGTATTCTTTAATCACCTCAATTTCGGGATGATTGTGTTTAGCTTTGAGCCGGTGCTGCAAAATCATCAGGGTGCTATCTATGCCGTCGTGGATGTTGACTGCTTTCATTTCCGCTTCGTCCATGCGGGAAAATGTGCGGAGAGAAGCAACTATTTGTTGAATTCTGTCTGCACCGACTTTCATTGAAGAAAGCAACTTTGGTAAGTCTTCCATCAGAAATTCAAGTTCAATATTGTCTATTTCCTCTTGAATTTCCGGGACGGGATCGGGATAGTGATTTTGGTAAAGTTCGATTAGGTGTAGCAAGTCTTGGGTATAGTCGTTGGCGTGGGTGAGGTTGCCGTAAATAAAGTTAACTGGGTTGTTGATTTCGTGGGCTACTCCTGCCACCAGTTGACCGAGAGATGACATTTTTTCGTTTTGAATTAACTGCGATTGAGCGCTGGTTAATTGCTGCAAAGTTTGCTCTAATTCGCGAGCTTTATTGCGAGTTTGGGCGTAAAGATCGGCTTGGTTGAGGGCGATCGCCAATTGAACTGTAACTGCTTGCAATAATTCTACTTCGCCCTCACTCCAGGGTCGCACAGCAGCGGAGTGGGCGCAGGTAACAACGCTCACTACTCCCGAAAGTGCCTGTATCGGAATTGCCAACACAGATCGGTAGCCCAGAGAGTTAAGAGACCTTCTCCAAACATGATCTGCCACTGTTTCGACATCATCCACCTGCAGCATTTCCATATGCAAGAGCTTTTCTCCCATAGAAGCTAAGTCGGAAGCTTGATAGCAACCTATTAAATCGGGAAGTTCGGGGAGGCGAGATTCTTTAATAATTTCCCAGAAAGCATCCTCCCCGTCGCCACGATACCAGGCAAAATTGCAGCGATCGATCTGCAGGAAAGCGCGAATTTCTTGGACGGCGACAGCAATAATGCTGTCGAAATCGAGGGAATTGCGAATTTGAGCGGTGAGACTGTTGAGCAATTTTTCTCGCTCTGCCTGCTGTCTGAGTCGGGCTTCCGATCGCCTCAAGGCAATTTCTCCCCGCTTGCGATCGGTAATGTCTTCAGTGACAGCTAATAGATATTGCGGTTTGCCATCAGCATCGAGTATTGCTGTTTTCTTTGTGTGAAATATTCGCGATTCTCCTTGGCCCGTTTCAATCTCTTCTTCGGCGATTTCTACAATTTGCCCGCAGTTGAGCACTTCCCGGTCTTTGGCGGTGAAAACATCAGCTTGTTCTTTTGGGAAACAGTCGTAATCATTTTTGCCCATAACTTCTGCTGCACTGAAACCAAGCAACTCTTCGGCTACTGGGTTCCACAGTACAAACCGCAGTTCTTGGGCCTCCTTGGCAACTACTGCGACGGGTATGGTGTTGAGCACGGATTCCATAAACTGTTGAGCCTGTTGCAGTTCTGCTTCTGCCTGTTTGCGATCGCTAATATCTCGGACGTTGGCAATGATGCTGAGATTGCCGTTGAGATGAATTCTGGACAGGGCAATTTCTGCATCAAAAGTTGAACCGTCGTTGGGACGCCTCGCTTTCCATTCCACGCGGGGTGTTTCGCCTGCTAATACTCTTTCCCACAGTTCTCCCATTTGTTCAATGGGATTGTCGCCGCTTGAATAGTCGTTTTTAATTGATAATTTTGTTGCTTGTTCGGGGCTAACTCCGTACATTTCTAACATTCGATTATTGACATCGAGAATGTTGCCTTCTAAATCGTGAATCAAGATAGCATCGTAGACATTGTTAAATATTGTTCGCAGGTTTTGCTCGGAAACTTGCAGCGCTGCTTCTGCCTGTTTGCGATCGCCAATTTCTTGTTCTAACTGGGCGACTGCTTGGGAAAGTTCGGCCGTGCGATCGCTCACTCTGTCTTCTAACTCGACTGCTGCTTGCCGTAGTGCTGCTTCGGCGACTTTGCGATCGGTAATGTCAAGCGCCGTACCGAACAATTTTAGCACTTTGCCACTGGCATCGGTTTCGGCGCGGCCTACGGCGTTGAGATGCCGCAGCGTGCCGTCGGGACGGCAAAGGCGGAGGTCCAAATCAAAGGGGATGCCTGCTGCGAGTCCCCGCTGCACTTGAGTCTGCCACAATTCCAAATCTTCTGGATGGATCAGAGCGATCTGTTCGGCTAGGTTGGGGGCAAAGGCGGCCGGTTCGAGTCCGAAGATGCGGAAGAGTTCCTCTGACCAAGTGACGGTTCCCATTGTTGCGTCGAGTTCCCAATTACCGACGTGGGCGAGTCTCTGGGCTTCTTTTAGCTGCCGCTGGCTGTTGCGGATGGCTGTTTCGGCAACTTTGCGATCGGTAATGTCGAACAATACGCCACAAAATATTATTTCGCCACTCTCGTTGCGGGTGGGCATGGAGTCGCCCTGCCACCAGCGAATTTCGCCGTCGGGCTTGACTAACCGCCCTTCATAGTGCCACAGGGAAAGGTTTTCTACGGCTTCGGAGACGGAGGCGATGTAGCTTTCCAAGTCTTCGGGGTGGACGCGGGAAATGAATGTATTCATGTCTTGCGTCATTTCGGCTGCTGTGACGCCGCTGATATCGAAGATGCGATCGCTCATGTAGTCAATGCGCCAAACTCCGTCGCGGTTGCAAAACTGGAACAAGGCTCCGGGCATGGTGGCTGCGATCGTCCGAAACTTGGTTTCGCTGACGCTGAGTGCGGCAAAAGTCTGTTGCAGTTCGGCCGTGCGTGCTTCTACTCTGCGCTCTAGTTCTGCGTTGGCGTGTTGCAATGCGGCTTCTGCGCGCTTGCGATCTGTAATGTCGGTGGCTGTACCGGTGGTGCCGAGGAAGTTGCCGGTTTCATCGTAGAGGGCGATCGCGTTAAACATCAAATGTTTCATGCTGCCGTCTTTGGCAAGGTGGGTGCTTTCGTACTGGAAAACTGATTCTCCGGCAAACAGGCGGGCGAAAACTTCTAAATCTTTCTGGCTTTGTTCTGGTGTCGCAAAGTCGGAGAACGGCCTACCGATCATTTCTTCTGGTTCGTAACCGTAGATGTACTTAACTGCTGGGTTGACGAAGGTGTAGCGTCCTGAAGCATCGACCGACCAAATCATGTCTTGGGAGGTTTCTACCAGGCTACGGTATTTGGTTTCGCTGGCTTTGACGGCTTCTTCTGCTTGTTTGCGTTCCGTCATGTCGCGGGATACACCGACAGTCATGGCAACTTGGCCATCTTGATTGCGGATGGGTGTTTTGACTGTGCTGAACAGCCGCACTTCTCCGTCGTAGCGCGTCACCGGTTCTTCGGAAATGTGCAAAGTCTCTCCAGTTTCAAAAACGAAGGCGTCATCTTTGATGTACTGGAGAGTATTGTCGGGATCGGCGAAAGGTGCGTCTACGAGGCCTTGAAGTTCCTGTTCAGTCATGCCGTAATAGTGGCGGAACGCTTGATTTGCCCAAAGAATTTTGGATTTGGGGCCTTTGACTAATACCATATCGCCGATCGAGTCGAGAATTTGGTGATATTTTTGCTCGCTGTCGCGGAGTTTCTGCTGCGCGACTTCGATTTCTGCTATTTGCCTCTGGGTTTGCAAGTGCAGTTCGGCTTGGTGGATGGCAATTGCTAAATGGTCGCCTACTTGTCTAGCAAATTCGATTTCGTCTTCTTGCCACTGGCGGGGTTGACCGCAGGAGTGAATGCACAGCAATCCCCACAAATGTTTTCCTTGCAGTAGGGGTACGACTAAGTTTGCTCGGATTTGAAATCGCTTGAGGATTTTGAGGTGGCACGGGCTCAACCGGGCTTTGTAGATGTCCGTGACTGCTTGAACGTAACCTTTGGCATAGTGGGTGGCAAATTGTTCGCCGAAGCAGTAGTCGCGGACTCTGGTTCCCAAAGATGGGCTGTATTGGGGCAGTACGTCTTCGGACACTACTTCGCCCTCATTCCATTCCGATTCGGGAAGAAAGCGGTAGACGGCGACTCGATCGGCATTTAGGAGTTGCCGGACTTCGGTGGCTGTGATTTTGAATATTGTTTCTAAGTCTAGGGATTCACGAATTTTGCTAATAACTCCCATCAGCGCTTGCAGCTTTTTGAACCAGGTTTGAGACTGCGTTTCTCTTTCTAGGTGAGCTAGTTTCTCCCGCAGGTTGATTACTTCGTGATACAGGTATTCATGAAACATAATTCTTTTTATTTAGTTATTTTGCGTTTTGGTATCGAGGTTGATGGCATCTCAATAGCGCTCTGCAAGTTGAGCCTGGTAACTCAAAAAGGCAAAGAACATATTCTCTTCCTTCTGCTCCACTTAGCAGCTACTCACGCTGCATTTCCGTATTTTTTCTAGATTGAATGGTCAATCGAGCATCTTAGCTCCTGTATATTTACTGAAAAAAGGCATAACTTGCTACGTCATAAATTGTCAATTATTGATAAGTATGATAACAAAACTTACACATAAACCCGGTTTCTTAACGTAATTAAGTCCGGGAAGTTCCGAAAGTGGAAACAAGAAACCCGGTTCCATTGCGCGATCGGGAGGAGCGTCCCTGACTAATGTTGACATTTTTTTTGCTTCCCTTCGGTTGCAATTGTCACCTTTTTATTATTACCGCCAAAAGGATAATTTTCGTATAAACTCGCATTTCCCTTTCTACCTTTAAAGTGCAACCGTGTGGTTCTGCCATACTATCGCGAGTGAGAGATAACCCAAAACCAACTGCTTGTTGGTTTAGTCAAGAAAACATGGAAGATTATTGCTTAAATTTTTAGAGAAATTCCGATGCCATTGTCGCGAAGAAAAAATTTAACTGGTTTTGCCAATTTTTGCTCTATTACCAAAAATTTTAGAGTACAATGTTGTGTTTATCGCTCGGTTCATTGCTACCCATTTTTCTGCTTTTGAAATACAGCATAACAAGCATGATTAATAATATTTATCAAAGCGAAGTTTAAATCCTCGAAGCCAACTTACGACAGCGCTCGCCCTGTCATACTCAATATAAGTTATTATATTGAAGTGGCTAGCAGGCTGCTGTGATCGACGAATTGCTACAAGCTTAAGAAGCAGTTTTCAGTATTGCCTTCGCTTCCTCAATATTTTGGGCAACCAATTTGCCCGACTCGATAAAGGCTGCTCTTTCAGTATCGCTGAGTTCGAGTTCCACTATTTGTTCGACTCCCTGATATCCCAAGCGGGAGGGCACTCCTAAAAAGATATCTTGCACGCCGTATTCGCCGTGCAAATAAACGCAGCAAGGCAACAGTCGCGACTGATTAAATAAAATAGATTCTACCATCAAACAGACAGAAGATGCGGGGGCAAAATAAGCACTACCACTCTTCATCAATTCTACAATTTCTGCGCCGCCGTGGCGAGTCCGCTGTACGAGTCGATCGATCGCCCCAGCATCCATAAGTTGATTGATGGGAATACCGTTGACAGTAGAATAGCGGGGCAAAGGAACCATCAAATCGCCATGAGAACCGATGACAGTTGCATTGACTTCAGCATTTGAAACGCCCAATTCCATGGCAATAAAAGTTTGAAAGCGGGCGGAGTCGAGAACTCCCCCCATACCCATGACTCGGTTTTTTGGCAAATCCGCTGCTTCCCAAGCTAAATAAGTCATGATATCTAGGGGATTTGTGACTGTGATTAAGATTGCTTCGGGAGAATGCTCGATCGCCTGTTTTGTAGCTTCCGTGACAATTCGAGCATTGATTTTAATTAAATCTTCTCGATTGATACCGGGTTTGCGCGGAACTCCGGCGGCAATTACTATGATATTTGAGTTTGCCGTATCTGTATAATCATTTGTACCGACAATTTGGCGATCGTGGCGTTCCACTCCCCTGGCTTCCATCAAATCCAAAGCAACGCCCTGTGGCCAACCCTCCACAATATCTAGCAATACTACATCTGCCAGATTTTTCTCAGCAATTCGCTGGGCTAACGTACTGCCGACTTTGCCTGCACCAATAATTGATACGCGGTTTGATGGAGAATTCATTGGATTTTAGATTTTAGATTTTAGATTTTAGCAATCAGCTTAATTCGGGAAAGGTGCGCGGTGTGCACCCTTCGCTACATTAAGAACCGTGATGTTTAGTTTTGGTGAGTTACTTAAAATCTTCGAGTTGGTCTACCCGCAGCCAAATATTGGGGGTGGGTACTTTGCCAAATTTGACGAAGGCATAGTCGCCGCGAACATCCATCACTTCGCCCTTTGTTTCAAATATATACGAGGAAAAGCGCTGGTCGCTGGCTTTGGCTTCTAGACTGTTTTCCAATTTTTCGCGTACAGCGCGAACTATACTGCCTTTTTTGATTGCCATAACTTGCTTTGTTTAGTTTAAAAAACTATACAAATTTTAATCTAGATTGGCCTTGAAAGTCACTCGGCGATTGAAATCGCTACTAAACAAACGAAGTCCGCCTACGCGGACTAATGAATAAAGGGGTGCGATTCCTGAGGTAAATCTAAAATCTAAAGCCTAAAATCCATTGACTGCTTCCTATGTCTGACAAATGGGGCAAAAATGAGTCGATCGCCCTGCTAATTTTATCCGATCGATAGTTGTGGAGCAAGTGCGGCAGGGTTGACCGGCGCGATTGTACACCCAAGCGACGCCACCGTAGTTGCCGTTGACACCTTGGACGTTGAGAAAATTGCTAAAAGTGGTGCCACCGGAGTCGATCGCCTTCTGTAAAACTTGAATAATAGCTGTATGGATGCGCCCAATTTGCTCTGCGGTCAAATCCGCGCACAGAGTTGTGGGCATCACTCCCGACAAAAACAAAGTTTCGTCTGCGTAAATATTGCCCAAACCAGCTATCAGTGCCTGGTCTAGCAAAGCTGTTTTTATGGGTCGCGCCCGCCGTTGCAGCTTGCGGGTCAAATATTCTGTTGTAAACTCGTCGGAAAACGGTTCGGGGCCTAAGAGTTTCAGACCGATGACAGTGCTGGAAACCTCGGTTTCTGGCGGCACGTACCACATTTGCCCGAAGGTGCGCTGGTCTACAAACCGCAGTTCTTGGTTTCCCTCAAAAAACAGCCGCACTCGCGCGTGTTTTTGCAGGGGTTCGGATCGGTTCACCCACAGCAGTTGCCCGGTCATTCGCAGGTGAACGCCCAACCAACCGGCTTTTGAAGGAAGGAGGAAGGAAGAAGGAAGAGGGGAAGACCTTGGAGTTTGATCCCTAAATTCTCCCCCTTTCCCCTTCTCTCTTTCTCCTTCTGGGAATTGAGATAGTTCTGCCAGTAGATATTTGCCGCGTCTGTACCAGCGGGCGATCGACTTTCCTTTGAGTTTTGTCAAAAAATCGGTCGCAGAGATTGAGCGGGCGATCGTGCTGTTTAACAACACGTCCCCGCCCAACATTTCTCGATCGAGGGTTGCTTGATTCAAACCCCGGCAAATAGTTTCAACTTCTGGCAGTTCTGGCACAATTAGCGTTGTTCTGTTCCTTGACCTTGAGGCGAACCTTGGACGGTGCCGGGGGTTTCGGAGCCCGCTTTGCTGTCCGCGGTAGTTTTCGGCTGCTGCGAGGGGCTACCCTGGCCGGTTTGCCGAGTTTTCTCGTCGAGCGTGGTTTGTTTGCCGCCGGAAGCTACTGGAGTCCCTGTTTTCGATTTTGCTGTAGGTCCTGCCACTACCACTAATTCGCTTTCGGCGTAGTTGTTGGTGTTGACGCCTGCATAATTTACGTTGTTAAAGCGAACGATAACTGGGTATTTAATGCCGCTTTGGTCTACCGTAGCAACGGTGCCCACTTGTTGATACCAGTAGGATTCTTTGCGGAGAATCCGGACTGTAGAACCGCGTTGAACCATGAGCTTTTTTTCCTTTGCGATGAATAAACGGATCAAGCCATTTTTTTTACTCTAGTCGATCGCGCGACGCATTTAAAGTCTGCAACGGATTTTTTACCTCTCACGTCGTTTTTTGTCTGCTGTTTGTAAAGAAAAGTAAATACTTTGCTAGGGCGATCGCTGCGGTTGCAAAATAAATAAACCCACATTATCCGTCAAATAAAAGCAGTACGATCGAGTTGAAAACAAACTTTACAAATAGTTGTGAATTGCTACAGTTTAATGTTCTGGGAAATTCTGATAAGTTATGACTGAACCTCACGCAACAGTAATACTCGCGATTAGTGCGGACGGTAAAATAGCAGATGCAGTCCGATCGCCCGCGAGATTCGGTTCTGCCAACGACAAATCCCACCTCGAACAGCAAGTAGCAGCAAGTGACGCCGTTTTGTTCGGCAACGGCACGTTACAGGCTTATGGGACGACGATGAGAGTGATTTCGCCGGAATTGCTCAAACAGAGGGAACTGCAAGGGAAGCCCCCACAACCGGTGCAAATTGTGTGTTCGCGATCGTCCCAATTTGACCCAAACTTGCGATTTTTTCAGCAACCGGTACCTCGCTGGCTGCTGACGGGGCAAGACAGTAGGGAAACGGCATTGCCGTCTCCTCTTCCGACGAAAGACGGGGAAACGGCGATGTTTCCCTACCCCATGACAAACAGTAAGTTCGATCGAATTATCTATGCGAAAACCGCAGGTGGAGAGATTGATTGGATTGATGCGTTTCAACAGCTAGCAAGCTTCGGTATCAAACGCTTGGCGATTCTGGGTGGGGGAAAACTCGTAGCGTCTGTGCTGGCTGGAGGCTTGGTAGACGAACTTTGGCTGACGGTGTGCCCGTTAATTTTGGGCGGGGCGGATGCACCGACACCAGTGGAGGGAAAGGGTTTTTTGGCGGATGTAGCTTTGAAATTGGAACTGTTGGCGGTTAAACAGGTGGGACAAGAGGTATTTTTGCATTATCGGGTCGATCGGTAGTCCCGCATTTTAACTGGTTCCCCGGCAGAGGCTGTTAACAAATGTCGAACAGGGGAAATTATATTAACTTAAATGAAGTTCGATCGCTCTACGCTCAAATCTCCCTATGCTGAAACAGCCAAAACCTGAATATTCTGTAGCCTGGATTAGCAAAATAGGCGAAATCCCGCAAGCGTCGTGGGATGCCTTGGCGATGCCACTAAAAACTCCATTTCTCGAATGGGATTGGCTTAACAATCTCGAAGTCTCGGGCAGTGCGACAGGTAAAACCGGTTGGCTACCGCATCACTTAACAGTCTGGCGAGACAAACAGTTGATTGCTTGTGCCCCACTTTATGTCAAAAGTCACAGCTACGGCGAATTTGTATTCGATAATCAGTGGGCCGATTTAGCCCAACGTTTGGGTGTTCACTATTATCCGAAATTGATGGGAATGACGCCGTTTACTCCGGCTGAAGGCTATCGGTTTTTGATTGCCGAGGGGGAAGATGAAGACGAGTTAACGGGAGTAATGGTAAGCGCGATCGACCATTTTTGCGATCGCCACAATATCTCCGGTTGCAATTTCCTTTATGTCGATCCCGAATGGCGCGAAAGAATGGAACGCCACGGTTTCAGCAGTTGGCTGCACCACAGCTATATTTGGCAAAATCAAGGCTATCAAAATTTTGACAATTATTTAGGCGCATTTAATGCCAACCAGCGCCGCAATATCAAGCGCGAACGCAAAGCAGTTGACCAAGCTGGTTTGTTGGTAAAAACGCTGACTGGCGATGAAATTCCACAAGCCATGTTTGGTCAAATGTATGCTTTTTATGAGAATACTTGCGACAAATTTGGTTGGTGGGGCAGCAAGTATCTGACTAAGCGATTTTTTGAACAGTTGCACCACAATTATCGCGATCGAGTTTTATTTGTAGCCGCCTACGACAAGGAAGATGAGAGACAGCCGGTGGGTATGTCTTTTTGTTTGTATAAGGGCGATCGACTGTACGGGCGTTATTGGGGAAGTTTGCAGGAAATCGACTGCTTGCACTTCGATGCTTGCTACTATACGCCGATCGAATGGGCGATCGATCACGGCATCCAAAGCTTCGATCCGGGGGCCGGTGGCAGGCACAAAAAACGGCGCGGCTTTCCAGCTACGCCAAATTATAGTTTGCACCGATTTTATAACAACCGTCTTGCCCAAATTCTCAAGTCTTATATCGGTCAAATCAACGAAAGAGAACAGGAAGAAATTGATGCAGTCAACGAGGATTTACCTTTTACTAAGTTACCTCCTTTGTTACTCGGCGAGTGACGGTTGACTGGGGATTGGGAAGTGGAAATTAGTAACAGCCCCTCGGTGTCAACCTAATACTAAAACCCTGTGTATATCTCGTTTGTATCGAAGTTTCGATCCCCCTAAATCTCCCTTAAGAAGGGGACTTGGAATGCTCTTTCCCCTTTATTAATGGGAGTTATAGGGGAGGTAAGAATAGTCTTGTCCCACCCCCTACTCCCCTTATTAAGAGGGGCTAGGGGGGATCGAAACTCAAATATAAACGATATTTATTATGGATTTTAGTCTTAAGTTGACACGAATGGTAACACTCAACAGTCAACAGTCAACCGTCAACCGTCAACTAATTAAACTAATTCAAAATTACCTTGCCATCTTCCTGAATTTGCAGCGATTTTGTATCAGCGTCCAACTCAGTTGTCGCGCCGAAACTGACTTGCAACATTCCCGGCATCGCGGTTGCTTGGGGGCGAACCAGCAGCAATCCGCCGTCTGGGCGCTGGTAAGTGAGGGTGATTGGCACTTGGATGGTTTTCAGCAAAATTTCCGATTGTTCGCCCAGAGTGCGCGGCTGGGTCACGCCTACGATTTGATAATTGATGACAGCATTGGTGGTATTCACCAGTTTAATTACTATCATGCCTTCGGCAGGCGTAACTCGCGCACTGGGCATGGGGAAGCGGGCAGGCGCGTCTGTGGGTGTAGAGGGCATCCCGCTGAGGCCCGGACTTGCAGCCGGAGTTGGTTCGCTGACGGGTTCTTCAGTGGCTGCGGGAGTCTCAGCAGGTTGGGAAACGGGTTTTCCTTGTTGGGGCGGTGGGCCGCCGGCCTGGGAAAGTGTTGCGAGACTAACGAGTAAACCTCCGCAGGTGGCTGCTAGCAAGCTGATTTTTTTTAACGGTAGATTGTGGCGAAACATAAATAACTCCTCACAAGTTCGATCGAGGTTTTCCAACAACGTTTATGTTAATCTATGGCGGAATTGAATTTTAATAGTTGGGTTTGGCCGCGAGGTAGGAAGAATCAGGGTTTGAGGGGTAGATTTTTTTTAAACCGCAGAGGGCGCAGAGGGCGCAGAGGAAGAGAGGAGGAGGGGAAGTTTTAGGGGTGAGATGCTTCTGATTTGTGGGCGGGGAGGGTGACGATAACGGCTGTACCTCGATCGACTTGGCTGTCAATGCGGATTTGGCCGCGGTGATTTTCGACAATTGCTTTGGCGATGGCTAATCCTAAACCGGAACCGGCGGCGCTGCGGTGGGTTCGGGCGGGATCTGCGCGGTAGAATCGATCGAACAAATGTGGCAGGGCTTCTGCGGAAATTCCGATGCCGGTGTCTGTTACTTTTATTTGCAGCGCTGGATTTAAGATCGGCGAATTTCTTTTGTTTTTAGCTGCAAGCTGCAATTCTACTTCTATTTTGCCGTCAGAGGGCGTGTACTGCACGGCGTTGCTGACGAGATTGGTAAAGAGTCGGGCTAATTGATCCCAGTCGCCCAACAGTGTAAAGTTGTCCTCAGCGTTGGGCAGATCGACAATTTCCAAAGAAAGAGAGAGATTTTGGGTTGTGGCGATCGCCTGTTGTTCTTCAATTACCTCCATCAGCAAAGCATCGAGGGGAACCTCAATCCACTGCTGCTGCACGATACCGCTGTCTTGTCTGGCTAAAAACAGCAAATCATCAACCAAGCGCCCCAAGCGGCGGGTGAGGCGTTCGATAACTTGTAGCTGTTGGTGTTGCTGCGGTTCGATATCCGGTTCGGCCAAAGCTACTTGGACGTTGGTTTGAATAGTGGCGATCGGATTTCTGAGTTCGTGAGAAGCATCAGCGGTAAACTGTTTCAAACGCCCGTAAGACTCCCGCACCGGTGCCATCGCCAATCCCGACAGCAGCCAGCCAATAGCTGCAACGCAAATTAAAGTTAAACCCGCGCCCAAAATCAAATCGAGAATTAATTGGCGGATGGGTTTTGTCACTTCAAACCAAGGATGGCTGACTCGCAAATATCCCAGAACTTGGCGGCCAGTTTCTACTCGCTGCGTTACTTGTCTGAGGGAATAGTTTTGAGCCGACTGTAACTTATTATTAATTATCCAAACTGTTTCGCCGGTGCGGTTAGCGTGAATGGGAATATTCAGCGGTTCCGATAAAGTAGACCACAGCAATTCGCCCGTAGGACTGAACCATTCTAAATCAATGTGGTCGTCTTCTACTGCATCGGTGCTATCTCGAAAACTGGCTTGAATATTAACTTGCAACTTATTTTTATCTGTGGTATTAGGGAAAGTTAGCGGTTCGATAACGAGAGTTCGCTCTATTACTTCGACAACGTGATGGAGGGTGTCATCTATGCGATCGATCAAAGTAGTGCGGACGTAAAAATAGAAACCTGTGGCGAATACAAGTAACAATACAGCAGTAACGGCAGTGTACCAAATAGCGAGGCGGCGGCGGGTAGCTTGAAACATATTGCGAAGGAAGTTCGGCAACGGATTGTGTAATTGATTCAACAGATTTAAGCGATTTAATAACTATAACCTTCTTCTATTTTCTTCTTCTATTCTCTTGTTATCTTCCTTCGGGCCCTTCGCGCCTTCGCGGTTCGTTAAAAAAAGCCTTGTTCGCAAATTATCTCAAAAAACTCTAACAACTTTCCCTTCTTGATACTTCAGACAGATGTCAAGAGAGCTGTCATCATAGTATTCTAATCGCGAAACTTTTTAGGTAAAAGTCTGTGACTAAATTTTTATTTAGGGCGGCGATCGGGCTATTAATGGCATTTTTTGGGGCAATCACCTATTTTACAAACGACGTAGAAAATCCGGTAACAGGAGAGAGACAGCGAGTGCAGCTTTCTCCCCGCCAAGAGATAGTTTTGGGATTGCAGGCGCGAGATCAAATGGCCGCCAAGCACGGGGGGCTTTATCCCAGCCAGAGTATTCAGCAGTATCTCGATCGAGTAGGAGCACGAGTTATCAACGGTTCGGTGGCGAAACAAGCGGGTTATCCGTTTGAATTCCACCTGCTGCGAGACGCCCAAACTGTCAATGCTTTTGCTTTACCGGGGGGACAAGTTTTCATTACTGCGGGGCTGCTGCGGCGGCTGAATTCGGAGGCTCAGTTGGCCGCTATACTCGGACACGAAGCCGGTCACGTTGTGGGGCGCCACGGTGCAGAACACTTGGCAAAACAGCAGTTCGGCAGGTCTTTGGTAACGGCGGTTGGGGTGGCTACTAGCGACGATCGCGGGGGCGGGCAGCAGGCAGCATTAATTGCTCAAGCTGTCAATCAAGTTGTCGGTTTGCGGTACGGTAGATCGGATGAACTTGAGAGCGATCAGCTCGGTTTTCGGTTTATGACGGAAGCGGGTTACGATCCTAGAGCTATTGTTGAGGTGATGCAAATTCTCGGTGCCGCTAGGAAGGGGGAAGCGCCGCCGGAGTTTTTGAGTTCTCACCCGAATCCTGAAAACCGAGTTCAAAAGTTGCAAGCTTTAATCGCGCAAAATTACCCTAACGGCGTTCCAGCTAATTTGGTGTCGGGACGCGAAGAGTTTGCTAAAAATGTGTCGGGCGGTTAGCGATAATTGCATCGGGCTTTACAAAAGTTATTACTAAAGGCGGAGCAAAGTTCGACTTGGATTTGACACGATCGACTTAATGAGCGATCGAGCAATTGGAAAGTTGAAAACCATGATTGAATCTTGGATGATTATCGGCGGCGTGACTTTCTTAGTCGCGTTCGGTACTCTGTTTTTTAAACTGCGCGATATTAACTGGGCAGTCAAACTTGAAAGACCGGATTGGATGTTTTTTGAGCCTGCTATTCCGTTAATTTGGACGGTGATTTTTGCTTGCGGGGCCGGCAGCGCTACTTTCGTGTGGGAACAGGAGCCAGGGAGCCTTAAAACTTGGCTGCTGATGGCTTTGTACTTGCTTTTAGAAATTGTCACAGTTGCTTATATTCCCGCTACTCTCAGAGCCAAAAGTCTCAAAGTAGGCACGATTTTGGGAGGGGCTGGCGAGATTGTGGGAGCTGTGTTGACGTTGGCTGTTTTGCCGATTTCTCAAACCGCGGCTTTGTTACTTTTGCCTTACGTGATTTGGGGTGCGATCGGCACTTATACCACTTGGGAAATGATTCAGTTAAACCCAGAAGCGGCATAAATATTCGGTGTTCTTCGGCGCACCCTACATACTATAACGCTCTTCTCTTCTCTTCCTTCGTGTCCTTAGCGTCTTCGCGGTTCGTTAAAAAAAGCATTGTTAATAATAGCAAATCCGTGCTAGCGGGTTAACCCACCCGATCAAGTGAGGAAATCCGCTTAACAGTGTGTGAGTATTTGATGAGAAAATAGATGAATAAAACTTCTTTAAATCAAAGGATGAGAGTTATCAATGGCCATTAAAGACCAGCCCCAACCACCTCGTTTTCGACAAATTAGCAATATCTTGTTATTGCTCTCAAGTCTGTTTTTGCTGGCAAACATATTTTTACCCAATTTGTTCGGCCCCCAAATTCCGCAAGTGCCTTACAGCTTGTTCGTTCATCAGGTTCAAGAACAAGATGTAGCGCGAGCTTCGGTAGGCCAAAGTGAAATTCGCTACCAACTAAAAGGCGAAGGCGATCAACCCGGTCAAGTGCTGTCAACGACGCCGATTTTTGACCTGGAATTGCCTAAACTTTTACAAGAAAAAGGCGTTGAATTTGCGGCAACTCCCCCTTCCAAAAATGGCTGGATCGGCAGTGTTTTAAGCTGGGTGGTTCCGCCGCTGATTTTTGTGGCGATTTTTCAATTTTTTATGAACAGACAGGGCGGTGGGCCACAGGGTGCGCTGTCGATCGGCAAAAGCAAAGCTAAGGTCTATGTAGAAGGCGAATCGGCGAAAATTACTTTTGCTGATGTGGCTGGAGTAGAAGAGGCTAAAACTGAATTAGTCGAAGTTGTTGAGTTCCTGAAAACTCCCGACAGATTTACGGCAATCGGTGCGAGAATTCCGAAAGGCGTGCTGTTAGTCGGGCCTCCGGGAACTGGCAAAACGCTGTTAGCAAAAGCAGTGGCTGGTGAAGCTGGCGTGCCGTTTTTTAGCATCTCCGGTTCGGAGTTTGTGGAACTGTTTGTAGGTGTTGGTTCTGCAAGAGTTAGAGATTTATTCGAGCAGGCTAAGAAACAGGCTCCTTGTATTATTTTCATTGATGAATTGGACGCTATCGGCAAATCTCGTAGCAGTAACGCTAGCTTCGGTGGGAATGATGAACGCGAACAAACTCTCAATCAATTGTTAACTGAAATGGATGGTTTTGCTGCTGGCAATACTACGGTAATTGTGCTGGCTGCAACTAACCGCCCAGAAAGTTTGGATGCTGCTTTGTTGCGCCCAGGCCGTTTCGATCGCCAAGTTTTAGTCGATCGCCCGGATTTATCTGGCCGCGAAGAAATTTTGAACATTCACTCTCAAAAAGTGAAGTTGGGCCCGGATATTGACTTGAAGGCCGTCGCCGCTCGCACCCCCGGTTTTTCGGGCGCAGATTTGGCAAATTTGGTCAATGAAGCTGCTTTGTTGGCGGCCCGCAACAAACGACTAACTGTAGCGCAGGAAGACTTTTTTGAGGCGTTTGAGCGCGTTGTAGCCGGCTTGGAAAAGAAAAGCCGGGTGCTCAATGAAAAAGAGAAAAAGATTGTGGCTTACCACGAAGTCGGACACGCGATGGTTGGTGCTGCAATGACTGGCGGCGGCGAAGTTGCGAAAATCTCGATCGTGCCGCGCGGTATGGCTGCACTGGGTTACACGTTGCAAGTACCGACTGAAGACCGTTTCTTGTTAGATGAGTCGGAATTGCGGGGTCAAATTGCGACTTTGCTGGGCGGGCGATCGGCTGAGGAAGTCGTGTTTGGTAGCATTACTACTGGCGCTTCAAATGACTTGCAAAGGGCGACTGATTTAGCTGAACGGATGGTGACCACTTACGGGATGAGTAAGGTTTTGGGGCCTCTAGCTTACGATCGGGGTCAACAATCAATGTTCCTCAATGACGGTATGGGAAATGCCCGCCGCGCGG
Organism: Microcoleus sp. LAD1_D3; assembly: GCF_036702135.1. Lineage (NCBI taxonomy): Bacteria > Bacillati > Cyanobacteriota > Cyanophyceae > Oscillatoriales > Microcoleaceae > Microcoleus > Microcoleus sp. LAD1_D3. The sequence continues at coordinate 133,009 of NZ_JAUBSB010000004.1, forward strand.
TAAGTGCTCAGACTGCTGAGGCGATCGACCAAGAAGTGAAGGAAATTGTCGAAACTGCACATCAGCAAGCTTTGGATATTCTGAAAGCAAATCGGGAATTGTTGGAAACAATTACGCAGAAACTGTTGGAAACTGAGGTGGTGGAAGGTGATGCACTTCGCGAATTCCTCGGTCAAGTGCGGCCTTTAGATAAGGTTGCGGCTTGAGTTTAATAGGGTTTAATTAAACCGCAGATGAACGCAGATGATTCCAAATCATCTGCGTTTTGCGATCGCACTCCAGGATGAGCCGACTGAAACAGACAACGGCAAACGGACAAACCCGCGTTTGTGCGATCGCAAGTAATTGTATTAAGGGAGAGCAATCACAGGGCGCTCTCCCTGATACTCAAATCAAAATAAATGAGCAGTGACATCTCACGAATTAGCTGCAACAACAAAGAGCGATCGCATCCAACCAATACAGAAATTACATTATGATTGGTTGGGCGATCGAGTTGGGCTGATAAAAGGCTAATGGCAAGACTCTATTATCGAGGCATGGCAGAAGAAAACGGTAAACCCAAAATGGGACGCAGCGCGAGGCTACTGGGAGTCAGACCCAGTATTGACATTGATGTTGAGCAAGTGCCCAAAGACTGGTTGGATGAACAAGGTTATTTACTACCAGAAACCGAGCGCAAGTCATCAGAGGAGTCTGTCACTGTAGCTATTAGAAACACAAAAGGAATGTCTGTATCCCTCTCTATCGAAGGCTTACCACCATTCCGCAAACCCCCAAAATTTGGCGGAACAGGAAAAGATCCTCTTTGGCAGATTGACGACAGCAAGATCCTCGGAGATATTGAAGCTGTGCAAGATAGTCCAACTCATGTCAGTATTTTGCCAAGCGCTACAATGCTTTTAGAGAAATATGAAGCAGCCCTGGCCCAGACACAGAACGAATGGGAGAAAGTTTGATAGTTTAATTTAGTCAACGGGAGAACAGCAATGGCATGGGTGTTTAGCTTATCGGCTGAATGTGGCACAAAGCAATCTGAAGCACAGCAATTTGCTCAATATTTCAATGAAATTTCCTGGATGCTCTCAAACGGTAGACATTCCCAATGTCGGACAGAAAGTTTTCAGGACATAGAAGAAAATTGGTGGTGTCGTGTTTGTCCAAGTGGCATCAGTGAGATTGGGATTGACACTCCAGAAAGTGCTTATTTAATGACGGAAGTAGGTATATTTCTGTATCAGAGTTTGCGGTTTGCTCCGCCGTTTCGGTATGCTTTAGTGGGTATGGAAGTAGATGAGTTTAGAACCTACAGCGAATTGATTGAAGAGCCTGCCTTGGTTTTTCCTGGATTGGTTTTAGCTGAAGCTGTTTGGCAAGCAACGGGAGCATCTTCGGTTTTTCAATCGTTCAGTCTCGGATATGTTTGGAAGCCCTATGAAGGTGAAGTTTATAGACCACTACTAGCATCACCGGACTTAAAGAACAAGCCTGATGAATTGCTGCGTGGGGTAAATCCTTTCAATAAAGGCATCACGCCTCACAGTAAAGACAAAACTGTGCGATATTTACGGGAAAAGCGATCGCCCTTTACCTATCGAAATCACAGTCCGATATTTCCGGAAAAAGCGATCCCCCTTCACCTATCGAAATCGAAGAATTAGTCGCTTCATATAGCGAGCATTATAAACAAACAGAAACCCGGCTGCTTCAAACAACCGGGTTTCTAAATATTGTTGCTGCATTTTCGACGATTAAATTCCGGGCACGTAGGCCATAACAGGAGTACCTTGCTGCTGCTGCGCGATTTCCAAAAGGCGTTGAATGCGCTCCTCTGTCGGCGGGTGAGTGCGGAAAAGTGACTGCAAACCTTTAGTCGAAAAAGGATTCACTATCAGCAGCGGCGACATCGCAGGATTGCCGTGCATGGGAATTTCATGGCCGATTTTCTCCAATTTTTGCAGCGCGTTTGCTAAACCGATCGGGTTATTGGTAATTTCCACCGCACCGCTGTCGGCTGCAAATTCCCTCGTCCGAGAAATCGCCATTTGAATTACGGTTGCTGATAGCGGTGCTAAAATGATTAAAAACAGCAAACCAAACGGATTCGGGCCTTGTCTGCTATCCCGCGTTACCGGGCCGTAAAGTGCTCCAAAAGTCAGAATTCGCCCGATAAATGTAATTGCACCGGCAATTGTTCCTGCAACTGCTTGAGTGAGGGTGTCGCGGTTGCGGATGTGCGTCAGTTCGTGCGCTAAAACGCCTTCTAATTCTTCGCGAGAAAGCAGTTTGATGATGCCTTCAGTAACTGCTATTGTCGCGTGTTCCGGGTCTCTCCCTGTGGCGAATGCGTTCGGAGATTGAGTAGGAACTAGAAATATTTTCGGCACCGGAATTTGCGCTTTTTCGCTCAGCGATGCTACCATATCGTAGATTTCTGGTGCTTCACTGCGGGCGATCGGCTGAGCGCGGTAAGCCATTAACGCTGCCGTGTCGGAATAGTACCAAGAGCTAAAACTTGAGAAGGCGGCTAGTGCTAAACCGATGTAAAGTCCTTGCTCGTTGCCGATTAAATAATAACTTCCTAAAACGAGAAGGCCGCTTAGGAGTCCTAAGAGAGCGGCTGTTCTGAGTTGATTTGTTCCTAACATGGCGGGTGGAGGGCGATCGATATTTTGATATTTTTGAGCTTATTATTAGATTTTCATACTTGGGGGCGATCGCGTCTCTATCTGCCGAAATAACTGCTGCCGCCAATAGTAGTATTTCACCTTTTCAGTGAAAAACGGGGAATCCGTCGGAAGGCTCTCTCGCCTGCTCTCAAGAGGCTGCTGAGCCGCAGGATATGACATTTCCAGCCAGAACCTGGAAACGAGATTAAAAATAAAATAAACGCAGACTATCTTACATTCATCTGCGTTTACCTGCGTTTATCTGCGGTTGAATTCTCGAACCCTAAACCGCTTGCACTTGCTTTTCCTCAACAGAAACAGGTTCTTGATATACAGTTTGAGACTCATTAGCCAAAAACTCAGCCAATTGAGCTTCGATTTCATCCCTCACAATCTGGCGGTATTCGAGGAAATGCTCGTTGTGAGCACACACAGTTAAGTAATGATCCCAAACCGCAGGATTGCGCTTGAAAATGCTGAACAAATGATGCCAGAACTTCCAGCGAGTGCTGCGCTTGACTCCTTGCCGCCAAACCACAGTTAGCAGCGCCCGCAAATCGATCCAACTGGGAACTCTTGCAGGTATATTTGCTGTAGGCGCACCCAGCATCAAGAAGTGGCGATAGGTGCGGTCTAAATATTTCTCAGCATCGTACACATCAGAAAATGCTTGGACATATTCCCTAGCGATATCTTCTAGCGGCCGCGTGGGAATGAAGTTCATCAAAGTAGTCTGGTTGAGGTTGCCCGATTTGTCGCGCAACCGCCCTTCTTTTGCGAGTCTGTGGGACAATGCAGTATGAGGCAAAGCTTGGAGCATTCCAAAGGTTGTACTCGGAATTGCAGCAGCTTCGGCAAAGTCTACAATGCGCTGACCGGCACCGGGTTTTTCGCCGTCGAATCCAATGATAAATCCGGCCATTACTCGCAAACCAGTTTTCGCAATCAACTCTACCGATTCTATCAGGGAATTGCGGGTATTTTGGAATTTCTTGGTCATTTGCAAGCTTTCTTCATCGGGAGTTTCAATTCCCAGAAACACTGCATTGAAATTGCAAGCTACCATCATCTCCATCAATTCTTGGTCTTGGGCTAAATCGATGGATGCTTCGGTGTTGAAAGTAAACGGGAATTTGTGTTCCTCTTGCCAAACTTTTAAGTCTTTTAGTAACAGTTTGACACTTCGTTTGTTGCCGATAAAGTTGTCGTCTACCATGAACACGCCGCGCCGCCAGCCCAAGTTGTAGAGATAGTCTAATTCTGCGATCAATTGTTGGGGGTTTTTGGTGCGGGGTTTGCGCCCGTAGAGGACGATTATGTCGCAGAATTCGCACTGGAAAGGACAGCCTCGGGAAAATTGAATTGACATTGAGTCGTAGGCGTCTAATTCCAGCAAATCGAAGCGGGGAACTGGGGTTGTGGTAACATCTGGTTTTACGCCGTCCGATCGATAAATTCCACTTTTTTCGCCCCGTTGTATTGCTTCGACGAACATCGGCAAGGTGATTTCGCCTTCGTCGAGAATCAGGTAATCTATGCCCGCTGCTTGAGGTTCTTCGGGTACTGAAGTCGGGTAAGGGCCGCCGCAAGCTACGGATTTACCGCGCCGTTTTGCTTCGCGAATTATGTCTAGCAAATCTTCTTTTTGGACAATCATGGCGGAGAGAATAACGAGCTCTGCCCATTCCCATTCTGCTTCGGTGATTTGTCTGATGTTGCGATCAACTAACTTAAACTCCCATTCTTGGGGTAAAATAGCGGCTACTGTTACCAAACCCAGCGGTGGCAGCAGAACTTTACGATCGACTAATTCTAGGATTTTCTCGTAAGACCAAAATGTTTTCGGAAACAGCGGGTAAACTAGAAGAACTCGCATTATATGTTAAACCTCACATCAGTAAACAACTTGCGATCGGCCTGGCGTGTTTGAGAGTTCGATCGACTCTCAAGACTTAATGTTAAGGCTAAAATTACGATCTTGCACTCGATCGAATATCGGGCGAGGGGTGAGACCCCCTAAGACAAAGATCGTCAGCGCAATTTTTAGCTTGCAGTTCCCTGTTAAAGTTTGCAAATGCTGATATCTTATCGTATTTGACCCTTAATTGACGATAATCGCATTTAAAAAGCATGGGACTAAGGCAAAAAAGAATTTGAAAAACTTACATTATTCGTAAAATGCGCCTCGGCGCACCCTATATATATCTCGTAAGGTACACATTCCCTCTTCCCTGTTCCCTTTTCCTTCTAATTTGAATCTTTGCCGGGAATCCCGCTAGTTCTTAACATATCGGCAACTGTGCCGCAGTAACTCGGCATTCCTATGCTTTCGGGATTCACAAGATTTTGATAGGTAAAATGGCGGTAGCTGATGCAAAATCTATCCCAAGCAGCCACCTGAATTCGGAACAGCCAAATAAAGAAATCCGCCAGCCAAGGTGACAGAGTAATCCGAAAAAATATGTTTTTATTCAAATACTGGCAAGCTTGTTCTACCACTTCGTTAGCTGTAATCGCCGGATTTCCTAGCACAAAATGTCGCGGTTCCTCGGAAGCCGGCGGATGTTCAACTAAATAATTAACTACTTTAGCAATATCTGCGCCGTGGATGAAGTGAAAACTGCCATCTGCCTTAAACCAGCGAATCAAACCAATCCATTTGGCGACAAGTGGCAGGCCAGATGACAAGTGAGAGACTGGTTTTTCTGCGTCTCCTCCCAATACTAATGTCGGGTAAAGTGCGGTAATTGGAGGCACATTTGTCAAAGCTGACAAATGCACCATGCAGTTGTATTTTGAGCTAATATAATCCGTCCCCAGTTCCCCGGCTTCTTTGAGCAAATTGTTGTCTCTACCGAGAATACTGGCCGTTGAAAAATAAATTACTTGTTGGCAAGTCTGTGGGGAAAGTAGTTGAATTAGGCGCAGAGTTTTGGTTACGTTAACGTCAAACACTTCTTGAGTTCCTCCCCAAGCAGTGGCAGCTAAAATTGCGACATTAATTGTTTGCAGAAGTTCGGCGTGTCGATCGATATCTCGCATATCGCCTTGTAATATATGGATGCCAGGGCGGGCTTTCCAATCAAATTTTAATTTTTCGGGGTTGCGAACTAATAAGTAAAGTTCGTGGTTTGTCTCTTGAATCAAAGTTTCGGCCATGTAGTGACCGATACAGCCACTTGCACCCGTCACAAAAATTTTTTTGGAGTTCATTTTGCCGCAGGAGAAGAGGGAAGGATTCGACGCTTTTTCAACGGTAGGGATAGGGCATTGCCTATTAGTGTCAACTTAAGCCTAAAGTCCATGAGGAATATCGCTTTTATTCGAGTCCTGATCCCCCTAAATCCCCCTTCTTAAGGGGAGTAGGGGTTGACTTTGAGTCCTTCCTGTCCCCCCCTTATTAAGGGGGGCTAGGGGGGATCTAGACTTTGATACAAACAAAAGAGACGGTCGGTTTTACGTTAAGTTGACACCAATGGGCATTGCCGTCTCCCTACAAATATCAGGTGCAATTAACCGGATGCGATGGGATTCTACAATCGAAATCAAATCAAGCAGCAACTGCAAGCAATTTGTCGGCTTGTTTTGCGGTTTCAAAGAAGAAACGCACGTTATCTTCGGGAGTTCCGGGTAACACGCCGTGTCCCAAGTTGAGGATGTGTCCGCGATGGCCGGCTTTGCGAATTGTATCAAGAATTCGATCGCGAATAAACGGTTGAGAGCCAAACAACACGCCCGGATCGAGATTTCCTTGAACGTTCATATTGGGGCCCAAACGTCGGCGCGCGTCGGCCATATCCACAGTCCAATCGACGCTGATGATATCGGCGCCGGATGTTGTCATGCGTTCGAGGAGGCCGGCGCTACCGGTGACTAACAGAATTAACGGGGTGTCGGGATGGGTTTTTTTGACTTGCTCGAATACTTGTTTCTGGTAAGGTAGAGCGAAGGTGTCGTAGTCTTGGGGGGAAAGTTGGCCTGCCCAGGAGTCGAACATTTGCACTACTTGCGCGCCGCAGTCGATTTGATAGCGCACGTAAACGGCGATCGCATCGGCGAATTTTGACAGCAACTGATGCAGTAAAGTTGGATCGGAAAATGCCATGTTTTTGATGATGGCATAATCCTTAGAACCTTTGCCCTCAACCGCATAGGCCGCCAGCGTCCACGGCGCGCCCACAAAACCGAGCACGGTGGATTTGTTGCCGACTTCCTCGCGCAGGGATTTCAGGATTGTTTTGATAAACGGCAAGCTTTCTTCCGGGTTCAGCGGTTGCAGGTTGTCGATTTGCTGCTGAGTGCGGATGGGTGCGTGGATAATCGGGCCTTTGCCTTCGGCGATGTCCATGTCGATGCCCAAACCCGGCATGGGGGTGACAATATCGGAAAACAGAATTACGCCGTCGGGTTGAAACGCGCGCCACGGCTGAAGGGAAACTTCGATCGCAACTTCGGGAATTTCGGAACGTTCGCGAAACGAGGGATACTTTTCTCGCAAATCTCGATAAGCCTTCATGTAGCGGCCGGCTTGGCGCATCATCCACACGGGCGGGCGGTCTAGGGTTTCGCCGCGGGCTGCCCGCAACAACAAGGGAACTTCATTTAATGCCGACATTTTAACTTTTCTCTACCTTAGATATTTCAATGCCTTTGGTAGCTTACCACTGTGCGATCGTCCTTTTTGACAAAAAATTCATCTGTCAGCGGTGAGGGAGATGAGGGGAGTGGCTGAGTTCGATTTTGGGCGATCGGGATTTGGTTGGTTGCGAGGCTGGCAAATGACATCTAAAATCCTTCCACTGTAGGGGGTTTATAATGGAAGTCTCCTCACTCGCAGGGCAAACTAATTGAATGGAAACGCTACGTGCAAACCGCACATTTTATTTACTTTACCTCTCTACTCGCTGGGGAGACTAATTAGGGCTTGCTGAATAATTGATCGCTTTCCCAAGAGCAAGAGCGATCGATCTATTCAAGGCGAGTTAAGGATGAGTTTTTCCTGCCTCAATTTGAGTGAAATATAAGCGCAGATTATGTTAATCCCAAAAACAGGGATTGTTTTCCCGGAACCGCATAAAAACACACAAAAAACCCGGCGTCACCAGGTAGAAAGGTTCATTACTAAAAAAGTAATCGCAATGGCTGTTTGCGAGGTATTGTCAAGTTTTTCCATAACCAAATTCAGACCGAATCTTCGTTTACCTTGCCCAAATTTGCCCTCAATTGCATTTCTAATCCTCTCATCAGATGCGGCTTGCTTCTTGTTTTCTTTACTCACCTTTGCTGGGGGTCTTCCGAGGGGCGGCCCACTGATTCTAATTCCTTTTTCTTTGCACCAAGCTCGGTTTTCTCTTGTTCGATAAATTCGATCTGCATGAACTGATTCTGGATAATATCCTGTGAAGCTATGATATGCTTCTACTTGTGCTTTTAAGTCTCCTGATTCGTTAAAATTATCCCAGCTCATCCTCTCTAAAAATATATATCCTTCAAAGCAACTGGCTGATAGTTTGGCTCCAAACTCTACGCTTTTTCCGGCTTTTCCTCTGAGTATGGGACGGATATGGGGTTGGCTTAAACTTACTATTCTATCCTCAATGCTCTGTTTATTGTTATCAAATAACCATTGCTGTTGGCGATAGACCTATGTGAGGACTAGCAAGGTTTTATATTGCTTTGTGTTCAGGCGTTCGAGGGTCGCACCTAACTCGATTAGCTGTTCAATATGAGTGAGGTTTCTTTTGATATATTGAAGTTGTTTTTTAATTGCCTGTCTTTTTTTGTTGCGGGATGGTCTTCTTTGTTTTGCTATTAATAAGTAATCTTTTCGGGCGAGATTACGGTAGGTTCTTGGTTTTTTACTGGTTTGATCTTTAATCTGTTTATACAGGATGTCTATAATTTTTTCGGTATGAACTCTGGCTTTGTTTAATAGTCTTAAGTCGGTCGGATAGGTAATGTCTGCTGGGGCACAGGTAGCATCTATGATTAATTTTCCGCGATTGGGTGACTCATTTTTGGCGTCCGAATCCTTTTTTTTTTCGGGTTTAACTGGGGTGATGGAGCGCATTTTTTCGACCATTCGTTCATTCACTTTATTAATTAAGTTCGGACTAATTCTTTGGCGGAAGTGAACCAATAGTGATGGGTCAAATGGCAGTTCGTTACTGTAGCTTGAGTGACCGATAAAGTATTGCAGATACGGGTTTTCACGGATTTGTTCTACTGTTTCCCGATCACTAATTCCTAATTTTTCCTTAATAATTAATGCCCCCAACGCCATCCTCCATGATGAAAGCTGGTGCACCCATTTCTGTGGGGAAGTTTTGAGCATATTCTGATTCAAATTCAGACCACGGTATTACTTGGGCCATCTTTACCCAACGGTTCTCTGGTGACAATTTAGAGCCGTTGGCTAGTTCAAAGTCCCAGGGTGGGATGGGAACAAGCTCAACCTTTTTGTACATGATCTCAGGTGGTGATGCACGGGTTTTGACCTATTTTACCTGTTTATCTTGCACTTTATTCTCGCTCGCGCGCTCGAAACCCAGGCCACGCAATATGCGATCTATTATTCAGCAAGCCCTAATTAAACGTCTATTATCACACTCGATCGGCGGCTTTATTTCTGAGCTAATATTGCATCGTAATCCCCATGAGTCCCTATCCAAAACCAGACAATACCTTCAGGTTTCTCAACTCCCAAAGCTCTGTAACTATCGCCTACTCGCACCGATTGCAATTGCTTTAGCCTGCCAACTTTTTAAAAATGCAGCGAAGGGTGATACGGGTCGCCTTTGAGTAATTCGTAATTTTTATCGGCTAAGGCTTGTATTTCTTTAGGTAGCTGGTGATAGCAGTGCCAAAAACGCGGTAGAGTCAGATGCTTCATAACACTTTAGCCAATCCCGCTTCATACTCTGCATCGACTTCATCAAGTAGCGCATCTAACCGCCCATCCTCCAAATCGTCTTCAATTTGCCTATCCCAAACCTGTTGGCGATACTCTATCAGCCAAGCAGTGAGTTCGGATAGTTCCTTAACTGACAAGTTCATAATTGCTGTTTCAAGTTCTTTAACGCTCATACATTTTGCCACATCATTAATATTATTAATATACCAATAATACTGAACGCACGGGTAGTCATAAACCAGGTTTTTTCCGAAAGACGCGTTGCAGCCCACAGATGAGCGTAAAAAACCCGGTTTCGAGGAGTCGGAGTGCGTCGATAAGCTGTCACGCATTTAAATTGTATATTCAGGGCGGGCGGGCCGCCCAACCCCTACTCCCCACAAGACTTTGATTTTTTTTGACAGACATTTTAAATGCCGCAACAGCTTACGCAAAGAAACCGGGTTTCTACGAAGAAACCCGGTTTCTGATCCCGCGCTAGAGTTTGACCTCCTTACCTCGTCACGCACACTCCGCCCACGGATACGCGACATTGATCGCGGCGCTCATCGAACCTCCTATTATCATCCAGCCTCGCCGAATCTAAATCTCTAGTCCGCGAATTGTAGTAATAATCTCCCGCCGGAAAGTTTCTAGTCGGCACAGCGCAGTAAGTCGAGTCTTGATTATTATCGTCAAACCTGACTCTCACCATAGAACGTCTCTCGCGACAATCAACAGACCGCAAGCCAAAATCATCTTGCAGAATCTGTGCTCTGTCATATTGACCGTCATATCGATCGTTATCTCGCCCGGTGTACCAATCGTCCCGCGAATTGCGAGATCGTCTGTCGCCCCCATCAATTCCCGCAACTTCCAGCGTATAGCTACCGCCTCTGGCAGCATCTTTTGCTAACACTAACAGTTTATAATCGCCACTACGGGGAATTTGATAATTAAAAGAACGGTCTTGCGTAAAAGCGACTTGTTTGTTGTTCCCGTAAAACAGCACCATGACGGGAGTAAAACCGCTACTTCTATCTGTATCTAAAAACACTTCAATGTTGTCGCCTTCGCGAGCGCTGAATGTGTATTCTTGACCACGCAATTCTTCCGTCGGAGAACCCGGAACCCACATATTCCGAAAACGGTAGATGGGGGAAGTGCGGCGAATTACTCCGGCAACGCGATCGTTATTCCGTATCTGTTGGCCAATAGCACTTGAGGAAATCCCCGTAAGTGCCAGTCCGGTAACTAGCACAGCGGCAGCAATACTGTTTAACAAGTTGTGTGTTCTCATATCAACCTCTGGAAAAATTTAAAATCTTTTTGCTTTCTTTGCGCCGACATTTGCATACACAATCCATTTTAAATGTAATTTCTGCCAACCGTGTCAACCTCACCTAACGGGACTATTTAGCGGGTGCAAAATCTCATGTTAAAGTTATAGACGTTGATCCCTAATTTAAAGTTGCGATCGATCGCCGCAAATCAGCAATCCCGAATCAGCGTCGAGACTCGCCATAATTCCCATAGGTAAAGCAGCGTTAACTCCCTCGTGCCCGAAGGGCAAATCCGAGACAATGGGAATATTCAAGTCCCCCAGCCGATCGCGCAAAACTTCTTCAATGCTAAAACTGGGAATACTCGGGTCAATCTCGCAGCGGCTGAAACGCCCCAAAGCAATGCCCCGCACGCCTGCGAAAGCCCCTGCCATCCGCCACAAAGTCAGCATTCGATCGACCCTGTAAGGAGCCTCAGAAACATCCTCAAATGCGAGAATAACCCCGGTCAAATCCGGTTGATACGGGGTTCCGAGCAAATGAGAAGCAACCGTCAGATTCGCCGGAAATAGAGGCCCGGTGGCTTGTCCGCTGCCCCATCCTTTACCTTGCAAAGATTGTAAGGGACGACCTTCTATGCAGTCAAAAAGTCGATCGACAGACCAATCCGGTTCCGCAGCCAAAGTTGTCAGCATCGGCCCGTGAACACCCCAAACACCCAATTTAGCCTGATTCCACAGCAAAGCAGTAATATCTGAAAAGCCGATTAACCATTTCGGCGAATGGGAATCGGGAGTTGGAAACTGGGACTTTTCCGCCTTTCCCACATTTCCTTTTTCCAAAAGTCGAGTGCTGCCGAAACCGCCTCGAACACAGAGAATACCGCGACAATCCGGGTCATTGAGGGCATCTGCCAACTGTCGGACGCGGTTTTCGTCGGAACCTGCCAAATAGCCCCAGCGATCGTCAAAACCCGGTGTTAATTCAATTCGATAGCCGCGGGATTTCCAAATTTCTACACCCTTTTCAAAGTTGGTTGATTCTCGCAAAGTGCCACTAGGGGCAATTACTTTGAGCAAATCTCCGGGTTGTAGAAATTTTATGTCAGTCATTAGTTATTAGTTATTAGTTATATCGTGTTTGGTGAATCGATCGTAATTCCGTAGGGCGGGTTTGACAGACAATCTCTGACTGAAATAGACAATCTCCCAAACCCGCCCCCACCCACCCATAAATACAAACCTACATTTTCGGATTTGATGTAAATTTCAGGTTGATATGGGTTATCGGTTGTGGCGGGGCGGGTTTATCTAGATTGTTGATAATCGTTAGATATTGTCGGTGAAACCAGCCCCTACGGGATGAATGTTAATTATTGATTTAGGAGTGAGTTTTTCAGATTGTGTGTTAATGAGTGCTAAGGCAAAGTCAGAATTTCCACCCCAGAATCAGTCACAGCTAGCGTGTGTTCAAATTGAGCCGAAAGCTTTCCATCCTTGGTGATAGAAGTCCAACCATCGGCGAGAATTTCCACTTCCCAAGTACCCTCATTAATCATCGGCTCGATCGTAAAAACCATGCCTTGTCTGAGCTTTTTTCCCGTACCCCGCTTGCCGTAATGCAAAATTTCCGGTTCAGTGTGAAAGACTCTATGAATCCCGTGTCCCGCAAAATTTCGCACTACCGAAAAACCCTGTGCTTCAGCATATTCTTGAATCGCGGCACCGATGTCGCCAGTACGAGCACCCGGTTTGACTTCCGCAATTCCTCTTCTTAAACATTCCTCGGTTACTTCAACTAACTTTTTCGCTACAGGTGAAGGTTGGCCCACAAAAAAAGTTTTGGAAGTATCGCCATGATAACCATCAACTAAAGGCGTTACATCAATATTAATAATGTCACCTTCTTTAAGAATTTGTTTCGCATTGGGGATGCCGTGACAGACTACTTCATTGACGCTTGCACACAGAGATTTGGGAAATCCTTTATAGCCTAGGGGAGCGCTCTTTGCTCCGTGTGCCAAAGTCCAGCGTTCGGCTTCATCGTTAATTTCTAGAGTGCTTACTCCCGGTTTAACCATTGGTTCGAGATGTAGCAGAAGTTCGGCCGCTAAACGGCCGGCTTGGCGCATTTTTTCGATTTCTCTACTGGATAAAAGCACTAAACGTTCGGTTGCCATAGTTTTTTTCGGTTTTCTTTTTTGTGGTCGATTAAGAGTTTATTTAACTCACTTTTAGAAGATATTTGAATTGCTGTTCAATAAAGTTGTAAGGTGCGTCAGTCAGCGGATATTTCTAAAAATGTGCCAGTATTATTACTGACGCCCCCTACTACGAGTGATAGATTGGAACCAGTGTTCAAAACGATCGCCCAAAGCTTCCAAAGAGTATTCTACCTCTACTTGTCGCCGGCAAGCGCTGCGGTCAATTTGGTCTAAGCGGGCGATCGCACCTACCAAGCCATTTACGCTATCAGGAGCCACTAAAAAGCCCGTCAGTCCGTCTCTCACAATTTCCGCTGGCCCCCCGCGCTCGTAAGCAATCACAGGCACACCGCACGCTAAAGCCTCGATCGCGACATTTCCGAAAGCTTCCACCCAACGTGGTGTCATCAATAATGCTCGGCACTGACGGACTTGCTCTTGCATTTGGGTTGTTGTTAGAAACCCTAAATATTCTACCGGAGCATCCGGGTAATCTGCACAAATTTTTTGCCAATAATCCTCATCTTGCATTTTGCCCATAATTTTCAGGGGAATGCCTGTAATTTTCGCTGCTGCTACTGCATCTTCTAAGCCTTTCTCCGGGGCGATGCGGCCTAGCCAAGCTAATTTAGACTGCGGTTGGTCGCAAAATTGGTACAGGGATAAATCTATGCCATTTCCCAACAACTGACATTCATCAGCAAAGGCGAATGTTTTGGCTTGAGAAGCGGTGTGAACTCCGATCGTACCAGGAAACTGGACGGCGGTTTGTCCGGCAATGCGATCGAGGGCTGCGGAAAGGGAGCCCATGCTGATCAAATGTGCGATCGGAGTCCTAAAAAATGGTGTCAAATAAAACGGCAGCCAATCGTATGCAAAATTAACAAGGACATCCCATTCATCCTGAACTTGGCGAGCATATTCCCACATATTCGCCAGCACAGAATCGGCGGGCATCACAATAGGATCATTGTAATCTTGTGTTTGGGCGGTTACTTGCAAATCCCCCGTTATTTCGATTACTGGAATTGATTTTAACACTGAACCTATCGGCGCTACAACTGCTATTTTATGGCCGCGATTCTGCAATTCTTTAGCAATGTTAAGGACTGTAAGTTCGACACCGCCACCCAACCCCGAACCTAGTTGACCGACCGAAGTTGACAGGAACAATAGTTTTAAAGTGTTATTAGTCATTAGTCATTAGTCATTAATCAGCATTCACTAATTTTAACATAATCTAAATTATTAATTTCCCCTTTCAAATCTCAAGTTCAAATTATTTGAAAATTGCGACATTTATTAATCCATCCCAGAACGCGGACGGAGGCGGTTCAACTGATTGATTGCCCAGCGAGCAGTTTCCTGAACTTCTGGATCTGGATCGTCCGTCGCACGGTGCAACAAGTAACTGATTTGATTCACCAATTCGTAAATCCGCGTCAAGTCGCGAATTGCATTTTTACGCACTTCGGGATTTTCATTTTGCAGCGAAATTGACCACGCATTATTCATGGGTTTGAGCGTGCGAATGCCAATTTCCGAGAGACTTGCCAAAATTAAACTGTACTGCTTGGAGTCGGAATTTGGTAGCAAATCGAGCAACGGCTCAACTGCTCTGGAATCTCCCCGCTGGCCTAGTTCCCAAATTGCTTTGCCTCTCTTTGCCGGATTTAGCTGCTGCAAATCTTCAATCAGTGCTTCAATAATATCAACTTTAGGTCTACCATCCGTTTCGGGAAGGGAAATACCTTTCTTCTTCGCTAGGGAATCGGTTTGATTAGTTGTTTCGGGAATGTTGAAACCTGTGTTGCTGTATCCGTTGCTGTGAGTTTCCAAGGGCGAGGTGTCGGAATTAATTCGATCGCCCTCGACTACTGCATCGTCGGATTCTGATTCCCCGGATTCCAGGATAAAAGATCGATCGCTGCTCTCGATACTGTGGCCTTTTGGCAAATCAAAAGGGTAGGGCAAGGCTGACAGCGACTGTCGCCCCGAAGAAGTCTCTTTCGGTCTACTTTCGTGCGAGTTTGTAGGAGAATCAGGATTAGTAAATTGAGAGTTTCTTTGGTTGTGGCGATCAAATCTTCCTCGTCTTCGCTTAGAATAATTTGACTCGTCACTGCTAACTAATTTGATCATGATAAATACTGCCGCTGCCGTGACGACAACTGCTGCCAAACCCAACATTAAGAACCCCCGCTGACGAGACAAAATGACGATCAAATTGGATACCGATTTCGGGATCTTAGAATTAGATTTGGACGTTTTGGACGGCTGAGATTTGTTTTTATCGGGCGCTGGAGACGGTTTTGGAGGCTTGGAATCCTGGCGATCGTCCGGGGGAGAGTTTGCCTGAGCAATTTCTTGGGAAACAGCCCGGTAGGAGGCATTGAGTACCTGGTGCCCTCCGTCGGCACTTGGACTGAACGCAGCGCCCAGACAGGCAATGCAGGTGAACAAACATACAGAGGAGCGGTAATGCGCCATAAGACTCAATCCGGGTTTTGAGAGGCAACGCCGCATGACGAGCTTTAGTTTAACCTTGAGTTAGCTCGATCCTAGCTGCTATGGGCTTAACTAACTCACTAATAGCACCAGACTAACGAAAAACCCTGGTTGAGAGGGCACCGAGCCAGCTCTCATAAGCACAATTGTGTCATTGACGTGCAACTCCTTTAAATAATTAGTTTAATTAGTTTAAAACGAACAACTACATCGGCGGCCGCGACTTTAGCAGCGGCATCCCGAAAGTTGATTGCAGCTAATCTCACCTACGTGCAGCGTGCGGTGCAGGCCCCGCAGCGCAGCACTGCGGGGGCGCTAGCAGACGATTGTGGCTCGCCGTCGATTTCTCACTAATAGCGTGGCATGACCAAGAGTTTAACAAGCTTCTGAGCCTGGGGGTCGATCGTTTTTGTCTTAATTTGGGCCCAAGTGGGACAGGGGGATTGGCACTGGAAACGAGAAACCGCATTTTTGAGCGGATTCTTGGCTGCTAAACCCAATATTTTCAGTACATTCGAGGACGCACTCTCGATCGAAGAAACCGGGTTTTTTTACCAAAAATGCTGTAAGAAAGAGAGCGCTGATTTGACCAATGTTAATTTCAAGGGGGGGAATTATGGCGGATAGAAGTGTTTGGGCGATCGCCTAAGATAACCGTTAGGAAATATTGTATTCAGCAAGCAAGCGCCAAAAATCATACTATCTTGTAAAAGAAGGGTCGGATTTAGTTAGAAGCTATAGTGAGAGCGAGTATACCCTTTCACGCACGCGCCCTCTCCCCACGTTCTGTTTATTTGTACATACTTACTTAAGTTAAATCTATGGGTATTTAATGCTGTGCCGCCAAATTTGATATAAGATCGAGCTAAATTTCTAGTGTGAGAGTAGAGGCGTTTGTGAGCCAACAAGATATTTTAAATTTAGCAAAAGAAGGCGATGCCAGGGCGATCGCATTTCTGATCGGCCAAGCACTCCAAAGCTTCGGCGTCACGGCTAAAGCCAGCCGCGAAAATGACACCCTGCACCTGCTGCTGGAAGCAGAACATTTACCTGCAGAAGAAGCCTGTCTCCGAGTCGCCGTCAAAGGGTTGCAGCGGCTGCAACCAAATAACCTTTACTCAGTGACAGTTTACGGGCGGCAGGGCGGTCAGCAATTGCCCGCTTGGACTCAGACGGTAGAATTAAAAAAACGCTTGACTTCCGAACCCGTGAGTGCATTAGTTGCCGTGAATGCAGCAGTAGCCGCGAGTGCAGCAGTAGCCGCGAGTCTACCCGCTTCTCCCATTCCTGTGACTTTGCCCAAGCTAGAAAAACCTCAAAATGTCACAACTGCGCCCCCTCAAACACCAGAACAATCTCCGCTCCAACCCCCTAAAACCCCCACTCCAAAACCCCCAAACCAAAGGCAGCAAAAGCAATCACCCCAGCCAGAGTTAGCCCGCACTAAAACTAAAAAATCTGGGCTGTCAGTCGGTGCTCTGAGTCTAATTCTCGTGCCGATATCCGGCTTTGTTCTGGCTTCTCAATTTTACAAATCCCCAACCACCGCTACTAATAACCCTCTCACGTCAAAGCCTGCGGTACAAGAAGTGAGCTCGACACCCGCGCCTGCACCCGCAGCCAAACCCCTTCCCGCTCCAAAATCGCCCTCCCCGGCTGCCAAAAAACCTGCCACTGTGCCCGCAACTGTCAGCATCAAAGCAGTTGGCGACATGATCCCCGGCACAAATTATCCCTACAACAAACTGCCGGCAAAAAAAGAGATGTTATTAGAGTCGGTAAAACCGTACCTCAAAGGAGCTGATATTCTATTTGGCAATTTTGAAAGCACGATGACCGATTATCCTTACAGTTCCAAAGCAGGCGGCGGACGAATGCTGTTTGCCTTTCGGACGCCTCCGAGTTATGCGAAAATTTTCAAAGATGTTGGTTTTGATATTTTGAGTATTGCCAACAATCACTCTTACGATTTTAACGAGCAAGGATTTAATGACACGATTAAAAACATCGACAGCAATGGCATGAAGGCTGTTGGCAAAAGAGATCAAATTGTTTATCAAAATGTCAAGGGGGTGAATTTTGCCTTTATCGGTTTCAGCAACTACGGCGAAGTTCACAATTCTTTGCTGGAACTGAAAGCAGGATCAGAAGTTGTCAAAAAAGCTAAGGAAAAGGCTGATATTGTAGTGATATCAGTTCATGCTGGAGCTGAAGGAACGGGTGCTCAGAATGTGAGAAATAAAACTGAGTTTTTTTACGGAGAAAACCGGGGAAATATGGTGTTGTTTTCGCGGACGATGATTGATGCGGGAGCAGATTTGATTTTGGGACATGGCCCGCACGTTCCCCGAGCGATGGAACTTTATAAAGGGAAATTGATTGCTTATTCCCTGGGAAATTTTTTGGGTTATCGCACTTTGTCCACAGCAGGAACACTCGGTAAATCTCTAATTTTGGATGTGAAAATGACTCCGCAAGGGGATTTTGTTTCTGGTAAGATTATCCCCATCCAACTTGACGGGCGAGGTGTTCCGGCTGTTGATAACAATTTTAGGACTGTGGGGTTGATTGACCGTTTGACAAAGAGCGATTTTCCCAATAGCGGTTTGACAATTGATGACAAGGGACAAATTTTGAAAAAGAGTAAGTAGTTATTGGGAATTGGGAATTATTACTTGTTCCCAGGATCTGCATGGGAACAAGTAATAATCAATCACCAATTACAACTGATTAGTGATCAATCATCGTTTTCAAAGCTTCTTTCATTTCGTCTGCTGTCGTCGTTGCCGTACCGAATTGACGCACGACAATACTAGCCGCCAAATTGCCCAAAACTGCCGCTTCCCAACCAGATGCACCGACGCACAAAGCTAAAGTCATTGCTGCTACGACTGTATCTCCAGCACCGGTTACGTCGAATACATCAGTCTTGTTAAAAGGGGGAATGTCCCAACTTTGAATGGCAAATTCCCCCTTTTCACAAATGGATGTTGGAGAAGGTGAATTTTTGATTTCTTCGCCGTTCACCCTTTCAAACAAAGTCATCCCTTCTTCGCCGCGAGTAATCAGGATTTTTTGAGCTTGAGTTAAGTTCAATAAATCTCGTCCTGCTTGCATTAAAGTTGGAGGGTTTTTGATAGCATATCCGACGGCTTGCTCGGCTTCGGGCAAGTTCGGAGTAAATAACATTGCTCCAGAATATCGCTGCAAATTTGTTTGAGCATCGACAATTGTTTTGCCGGGAACCACTGCCGATTCGATCGCCAAACGAGTCAAAACTCCGTCGCCGTAGTCGGAACAAACCACTGCATCTACTGTCGGTATTTGCTGCCGGATGTAGTCTGCCAGTTGCAACTGCAAATCTAAATCCGGCAACTCGTCCGATTTGCGATCGACTCGGACAATTTGCTGAGTCACCGACTGTCGCGCGTGCCCGGAAATTCGAGTTTTGGTAACAGTTGGACGCTGCGAATCGATTAAAATCCCAGCCGTATCAATTCCCGCCGCCTCAAAAATACCGCACAAAGCCTTTCCCTGGTCGTCTTTTCCCACCAAACCAGCAACTTTTACTTTGCCTCCCAGTTTGGCTAAATTGTAGACAGCATTTGCGCCACCTCCGGGTAGTTGCCGAGTATTTTCGTAGCGCAAAATCAACACAGGTGCTTCGCGGGAAATTCGCTCTACTTGTCCGGTAAGAAACTCGTCCAAGGTCAAATCTCCGATCGCTAATACCTGCGCTTGATCGAAGCAGTCTAATCTTTTCAATAATTGCTCTGTTGAGGCACGCAGTTGAGGCAAAAAATCGGAATAGTCGTTAGTCATTAACCAAAAAAATGAGACTGAGGAGTTAATAATTGAGTGTGGAACGAGCGGGAATTAAAAATCCTAATATTAATTAATAATTAATTTCCTCCCTTGTTTTATTTTTAACTTTTAATTGATTTTCTCACTGGAATTTTGAGAAACCAGTTGCAGGCTATTGGTGATCGCACTCGCTCAAACAATTTTGCAAAAGAATGAATGCCGATCAAAACGCAGCCATTGAGACTCAATAAAAAGTTTCACGGTGTGGAAGTTTCCTTCTACATAAGTGCCTTCAAAAAACAGCAGAATTATTTCAATTTCTGCTTGATGATCGTAATCACCTGAGTCATTTGTTTTTTGAGTGCATCAATTTCCGCTTGCATTTTCGCCATTTTCAGAGTCATCGCCTGAATTTCGGCCTCGCCTCCTCCAGAAGTTGGTGCAGCGGCGGCGGCTGGGGCTTCCGGTATCGGTTTCTTTTTGGCCAGTACCATCGCCGATTTGATCGCCTCGGTTAGCTGCTTCTTCTCAAAGGGTTTGGCGATAAAGGCAAAAAAATGCTTCTCGAAGGGTTTCGGAATTTTTTCCATCACCTCTTCTTCGCGCCCCGACATGATCACCAAAGGTATCTTAGAAAGCTCCGGATGGGCTTGCACTTTTTGATACACTTCCCAACCACTGACTTTGGGCAGTAGGAAATCTAACATAATTAGATTTGGCCGGGCTTGACGAATCAGTTTGAGTCCCTCTTCGCCGTCTTTTGCTTCTAGAACTTCAAAGTTACCCTGAGGCAACATCTCTCGGACTCGGACCCGGATGACTTTACTGTCATCGATTACCAAGATTTTTTGACCAGCCACGACTGACTCCTTCAGTAATGAGTGATGATTCGCAACCTTCAGTATATCCCTAACCGAATTCTACCCAGAATTCTGCGCGAGTTTAGTTTTGCGGCATCTCGGCGCGATTCTGATTTCGGGTGAGACTGCTACAACTTCAGGGGCTTTGATTTCGGATACGATCGAAGGAATTAACTCGATCGCCACTTAATTATATGTCGCCCCAAATTCCTCAAACTCCTACTGTCAAATTAATTGCCGCCCAAATGCGGGGTGAAATCGAGGCGATGCCGCAGTGGTTGCGTAGGCCCGTTGGCAAAGCTAGCGAACTTTCGCAAGTGCAAAAAATTATCAAACAGCGGCAAATTCACACGATTTGCGAGGAGGGCAGATGTCCCAACCGGGGCGAGTGCTACGCCCAAAAAACGGCGACTTTTTTGTTAATGGGCCCAACTTGCACCCGCGCTTGTGCTTTTTGTCAAGTAGATAAAGGTCATTCTCCGATGCCGCTAGACCCGGAGGAACCGCAAAAGGTGGCGGAGGCGGTGCAGTTGTTGGGTTTGCGCTATGCGGTGCTGACTTCGGTGGCGAGGGATGATTTGCCGGATGGGGGTGCGGGTTGGTTTGCAAGGACGATCGCCCAAATCCGCCTTTTGAACCCGGATACTGAAGTTGAGGTGCTGACGCCGGATTTTTGGGGGGGAATCGGGAGGAGTTCAGAGGGGGAGAATTCCGGGCTCGATGAGTTGCAGCGACAGCGGATTCGCACGGTAGTGGAGGCTACACCGGCTTGTTACAACCACAATATTGAGACAGTGCGTCGGTTGCAAGGGCCGGTGCGGAGGGGGGCCAAGTACGATCGCTCGATCGACGTTCTGCGTATTGTTAAGCAATATGACCCAACTATTCCCACCAAATCCGGTTTGATGTTGGGACACGGGGAAACCGAAGCCGAGATAGTCGAAGCGATGGTCGATTTGCGGGATGCCAAGTGCGATCGACTCACCCTCGGTCAATACATGAGACCATCTCTAGAGCACCTCCCAGTGCGTAAATACTGGACGCCAGCCGAATTTGACCGTTTCGGGTCGATCGCGCGGGAGATGGGGTTTGAGCGCGTGCGATCGGGGCCTCTCGTCCGCAGTTCCTACCACGCCGGAGAGAGCGATTGAAATTAATCTCAATTCAACTCGGTATAAACTCCTTGTTACAAAAAATAACTCTAGAGGATTGTGCATAAGTGCGACGCTCTCTGCTATTTGTAAATAGAGTGACATTATCAATTAGGAGCTTTACCTATGCCAGAGATAGCGAAGAACCAATTAAAATCCGAGTCCGTGATGAAAACGGGCAAATTCCCTTACCCATTTCGCGCAGGCTGGTTTCTGTTGCTGTTAGCAATCAATTTTGTGGTTGCAGCCTTTTATTTCCATATCATTGAATAGTTCTGCAAGTTGACTTTTAGCAGACCCTGCTTTTCTCGACCTCAACGTCGGAGAGTGGCAGAGAAGGAGAGGGGGAGAGTTTTGAGTTTTGAGTTGGCGAGAATATGACTTCATCCTTGTAACTAATGACTACTGACTTCTTCCCTCTTCCCTTGAACCTCTTCCTTCTGACTCCTGACTCCCTACTTTTGCTCAATAATTAATCCGTGTATCCGTCTCGCGCCTTCCTTCTTCCTTCCTTCTCTAGCGATTTCTCGACGCTTCTAGCTTTGACAAGCGCTCTTGAATTTTAATAACATCTTGCTTAGTTTCAATTGCCAAAGTTGCTAAATTGTCAAACATCGGGTCTCCCGACAGCGGTCTAGAATTTGTGCGACCCGAACCTGAAGGGGAAGGAGACTGAGGCCGGTTAACTCTAGAACCTTGGTTCTGCAAGCTGTAGATTTGTCCCCTGAGTTCAGAAATTTGCCTTTCTAATTGAGTAATGCGAAACTCTAATTGAGTTGTGGATTGAGCGGGCGTAACAATTGGCGCAACAGCAATTGCTAAGGCGCAAGCCAGACATAAAAGACAAATTGTTAGGGCGCGATGGCGAATATTTTTCGGCATAGCTTTAATAATTTAAATTATACCTTTTCTACGATAACAAATCGCCGAGATTTTTTGCCTCTATCAGAAGTAGGTCTTATGGCAACTTGGAACGTAGCTATTTTAATGTTCGATGATGTCGAGGTACTGGACTTTGCAGGCCCTTTTGAAGTATTTTCGGTGACATCAGAATTAAGTAAGGGCGATTCCCTTCGGGATAGCTTCGCTTCACGACCTTTTGCAGTCTCTACCGTAGCCGAACATCCCGGTGCTGTCAACGCCCGCAATGGTTTGAGTGTAAATCCCGACTGCACCATTTCCGATTGTCCGCCACCAGATATTTTAATTGTACCGGGAGGACAAGGTACAAGAAAGTTAATCGATAATTCAGGAGTTATTAACTGGATAAAAGATTGTGCGCGAACAGCAGAATTAGTGCTTTCTGTCTGTACGGGTTCGCTGCTTTTGGCAAAAGCTGGTTTATTGGAAGGTTTGGAAGCAACTACACACCATCGGGCCTTGGAGTTATTGAGAGAATTAGCTCCCAACACAACTATTATCGAAAATCAGCGATTTGTAGATAACGGCAAAATCATCACTTCTGGGGGAATTGCTGCGGGAATTGATATGTCTTTGCACGTTGTCTGCAAACTTTTGGGTACAGCGCAAGCTGAAAAAACAGCAGAGCACATGGAGTATAAAATTGGGAATTGGTAATTGGGCAATGGGCATGGTTAATTGTATAATTTGCGCCTAGGGGCGGGTTTTACCAACCATCATGCCTAAAACAAACAATCTCGTAAACCCACCCCGCCCATACACAAAGAATGCTACCCAATGTTATATCAAGCATCTTCGCCCCAAACTTTTAGTTGTAAATAGACTAATATCAAAGCTACAGCCATCAGGAAAGTTGCCGCTGCGGCTGCATAGCCAAAATCAAATTGCGAAAAAGCTTGCTCGTAAATATAATAAACTAGCAAATTAGTAGAGTTCAAAGGGCCGCCGCCGGTGATGACGTAAACTTGCTCGAAACTCCGCAGAGTAAAAATAGCAGTAGTCACGGTAGCAAATACTAAAGTTGGCCGCAAACCGGGTAAAGTGATGTACAAAAATTGCTGCCAAGCATTAGCTCCATCCAATTCTGCGGCTTCGTAACGATTTACCGGAATTGCTTGCAATCCTGCTAAAAATACTACCATATTAAAGCCTAATTGCTTCCAAACACTGAGCAGAATTATCACAGGCATTGCCCAAACTGTGCTACTCAGCCAAGGAATTGGATTTAAGCCGATCGCACTTAGGGCATTATTCACCGGGCCTTCGGTTTGAAACAACCACCGCCAACCCAACCCCACTGCAACTAAAGAGGTAATCGAAGGAATAAAATAAGCGGTGCGGAGAGCTCCTCGCCAAGCAAACGAGCGATTTAGCAAAACTGCCAAACCCAATGGAATCACTAAACTGGGAATGACTGTTGCAGTAGTAAAATAGAGCGTATTTTGGAGAATTTGCCAGAAATCCGGGTTTGTGACTAAACGCCAGTAGTTGTTGAAGCCAATCCAACGCACTCCCGACTGGGTAAAGCTGCCGCTGGTAAAGCTGAGGTAAAATAAATAGGCGATCGGCCAAATCAAAAAAGTACCCAGAAACAGCAAAGCCGGGGCCAGAAAAGTCCAAGCTGCGATCGCATCATTATCCAACCAGTTAAAACGCCCAAATTTAATCCGAACCATTGGCTTGTAAATTTTAGCTTTTAGTTTTAAATGGTATCACATTATAGGGCAATCTCAAAATGAACCTTCTCGATATATTAGCCAATTTACCTACTATAGAAACTGAAAGGCTGCTACTCCGAAAAATAACTTTAAATGATGCCAGCGATATGTTTGAGTATGCTTGCAACCCCGAAGTATCAGAATACACAATGTGGTCAACTCACACCTCGCTCGAAGACACTAAATACTTTCTCAAGTCACTTACAAGAATGTACAAAAAACGAGAGCTGGTAGATTGGGGAATCGTCCACAAAGCCGAGAAAAAGTTTATCGGGACTTGCGGATTTGTGGAATGGAGTATGACGCACAGCCGCGCGGAAATTGGCTACGCACTTTCGCGAAAATATTGGGGCGAGGGATACATGAGCGAGGCTGTCAATGCAGTTATTGAATTCGGCTTTCGGGAGATGTCGCTGAATCGAATTATGGCTCGATGTGAAGTTAACAATATTGCTTCCGCTCGGGTGATGGAAAAAGTGGGGATGCAATTGGAAGGGGTATTGCGACAGCACCTATTTGTGAAAGACAGATATTGGGATCTAAAACTTTATTCGCTTCTCCGGGAAGAGTTTTTTGAGAATATTGGAGAATAGGAGTGGATCAGTAGTCAGCGACAAAAAATAATATACTTAGGATTTACGCAATATCTCCATGTAGAGTGCGACCAAGCACACCTTACCCTTTACCTGTATTGTAGTAGACGAGTGAATAGTTTTTATCTTTATGACCGCTAATCCAGTATCTGTTAATTCCAATGCCTGCCTGATTTCTCCTGAGATTGGCAAAAGTGCGATCGCTCCGGCTCATCCTCCATTAAAATTAGGAGTTTTAGCATCAGGAAGCGGCAGCAACTTCGAGGTAATTGCCCAAGCCATCCAAAACCAAGAACTTAACGCTCAAATCCCAGTATTAATTTACAACAACCCCGAAGCGAAAGCCGCAGCCAGAGCAGAAAAATACGGCATTCCCTCGATTCTGCTCAATCACCGCGACTGCAAAAGCCGCGAAGAATTAGATACAAAAATTGTCAAAACTTTTCAAGAGTATGATGTAGAATGGGTAGTGATGGCGGGTTGGATGCGAATTGTTACCAAAGTTTTGTTTGATGCTTTTCCCGATCGCGTAATTAACCTTCACCCCAGCTTACTGCCGAGTTTCCCAGGAATTCGCGCCGTCGAGCAAGCACTGGCCGCCAAGGTTAAAATCACCGGATGTACGGTGCATATCGCCCGTTTAGAAGTAGACAGCGGGCCGATTTTAATGCAGGCTGCGGTGCCGGTATTGCCTGAAGATACCGCAGAAACGCTGCACGCTCGAATTCAGGTGCAAGAGCACAAGATTATGCTCGGTGCGATCGCACTTATTGCCGAATCTAATCGAAACTATTGTGACTAAAAACCTCACCAGTGCCGCATCTATCCCCCAATTGCCCGTCAGCCAATCACCCGAAACAAGCCCGCCGCTGACAGACTCGAATCGCCTGAAATTAATTCTCAAAGAAAGGCTCAAAAAGAACATCGGCATCAAGGGAGAATTATATCTCCCTTGCTTGCCATCGATGCTAGACGACTATCTTAAATTACTGTCAGACTTCTTAACCATCCTCGGACAAAACATCAATGCTTCCCAAACCGAAAACTTCCGAACATTAATCGCCAATGCCTTAGCAGAAGGATTCAAAAATTCCCCCCACGCTAATCTCATAGTCTCATATTTTCCCGCCAATTCCCAAAGCGGTTTAGCCGGCGGCATTACTCTGAATACCAAGATTCAAGTCGAATCGATGGCCCAGAAATATCATAGCTGGCCGGATATTCGCCCCGAACCTTTATTCGGCAGCCATCCCGATGCCAAAGTTATCGCCATTGCCGCCGAATTAGGCGAACCGGGAAAAGCACCTATTTTAGATGTTGGTGCGGGCCCAGGGCGCAATAGTTTGCCTTTAGCAAGGTTAGGTCATTCCGTGGATGCGATCGAACTAACACCCATATTTGCCGAAAAACTATCAGCAGCAGCAACCGCCGAAAACTTGCCGATAAATGTCACCCAAGGCGACGTTTTAGACCCATTATTGAGGATGAAAACTTATCGGTACAAATTAGCCATTGCTACCGAAGTTCTCTCTCACTTCCGTTATCCCGAACAAATTCGTCTTTTCCTCGGCAAAATGTCCGATGCCGTGTTAAGCGGCGGATTTATCTTATTCAGCACTTTCTTAGCTGTAGATGGGTACGAACCCGACGAGATGGCAAAACAAATGTCTGAATTGTGTTGGTCTTATCTGATTACCAGACAAGAATTGCAAGCAGCAATAGAGGGTTTGCCGTTAGAAATTATTTCTGATGAATCTGTGATTCAATACGAACAAAAACATTTGCCTGACTCGGCGTGGCCACCTACACCTTGGTTTGTCAGTTGGGCTAGCGGGCGGGATTTATTTTCGGTGCAACAAACACCGCCGTTAGAGTTGCGGTGGATACTTGTTAAACGCTTGTAAGCTAAAATAGTATGGTGCGTCAGGATGTAGTTTCTCAATAATTGATACAATAACGCACTCTGACGCACCATACGACAACTTTTAGGGGTTAAAAATAAAATTCTAAACCTCGGATGCCCGCAATTGTCCGCAGGCTGCATCTGCTTCTAAGCCGCGAGAATACCGCACGCTAACTGCAATTTTCTTCTCCTTCAAAACCGCAACGAAACTGTTAATTCGATTGGGAGTCGGTCGCTTATATTCAGCTTCCTGAATCGGATTGTAAGGAATCAAATTGACGTGACACTGAAAACCGCGCAACTGACTAGCTAACTCGGCTGCGTGTTCCGGTAAGTCATTCACATTAGCTAAAAGCACGTACTCAAAGCTTAATCTGCGTCCCGTCGATCGCACATATTCCCGACATTCTGCGATTAACTCACCCAAAGGATAAGGGCGGGCGCTAGGAATTAACTCTTCCCGCAATCTTTGATTAGAAGCGTGGAGGCTGACGGCGAGGGTAACTTGCAGTTGATGTTCGGCTAGTTGGCTGATGCGATTGCGAATTCCCACTGTGGAAATGGTGATGTTTCGCTGTCCAATTCCTACGTCTTGATTCAAACACTTGACAGCAGCTACAACATTATCGAAATTCAGCAGGGGTTCGCCCATTCCCATAAATACGATGTGGCTGACTCGGCGGCCGAAATCTTGCTGTACTGTCAAGACTTGATCGACGATTTCGTGTTTTTCTAAATTGCGCTTGAAACCGCCTTTTCCGGTAGCGCAAAAGTCGCAGCCCATCGCGCAGCCAACTTGGGCTGAGACGCACACAGTCAGCCGTTTATCGGTGGGAATGCCGACTGTTTCAATGATTTGACCGTCTGCCAATTTTAAGAGATACTTTACGGTGGCGTCTGGTGCGACCGATCGATAGTGAATGGTCGATCGCCCGATCGGAATTTTAGCAACAGTCTCACGCCACTGTTTCGAGAATACAGAAATGTCAGAGATCGATCGCGCACCTTTCTCATAAATCCACTGGTACAACTGCTTTCCCCGATAAGCCGGTTGTCCCTGCTGCTGCACCCACTCCGTTAACTCAGCTAAACTCGCCCCCAGCAAGGGCGGAATTTTACCAGACTCAACAGCCAAAGCAGCAGTCTTGCGAGACTGATTCGCGCCCTTGGAATTACCAGAAGAGTACACCTGAGAAACGGAAGTAGGAGACATAGGTCATTAGAAAATTTAAAGCCACTCTCTATATTAAAACTTCTCGACCAAAACTGCCGTTAATCCTCAAAAAGGTGAAGTCTCGATCCCCCTAAATCCCTCTTAATCAGGGGGAATTTGAGAATAATCCGGTTCCCCCCTTAAAAAAGGGGGTTAGGGGGCTCTTATTGTGGACTCACAAAGAAAACTCCAGACACCAATGTCCGCAACAAAGTTAATTTTTGGCAAAATTCCCCAAATATTGCGTGTAAATGACCATACCCACCTAAAATAAACTCTGGAGTTTGTTAAAAGGTGTGCAAATTTGACAGCTTTCCATCACAATTAATGCAACTTTTATGGTGCTAAATA
Source organism: Microcoleus sp. LAD1_D3 (assembly GCF_036702135.1). NCBI lineage: Bacteria > Bacillati > Cyanobacteriota > Cyanophyceae > Oscillatoriales > Microcoleaceae > Microcoleus > Microcoleus sp. LAD1_D3. The sequence continues at coordinate 161,078 of NZ_JAUBSB010000004.1, forward strand.
TTCTTGCGCTGCCCTTAGCGTTTCAATTTACATCGCCGGGCCCAATTATCTTTCAACTTGGCCCCGTAGCCATTCGCTGGTACGGGCTGTTAATAGCTTCTGCCGTATTGATTGGGGTGAGTCTGTCCCAATACTTGGCCCAAAAACGCCGCGTCAACCCGGAATTGTTGGGTGATTTAGCAATTTGGCTGGTTCTGGGCGCTATTCCCTGCGCTCGAATTTATTACGTGGCTTTTGAGTGGGAGCAATACTCCCAGAGACCTGAAGATATTATTGCGATTTGGAAAGGCGGAATTGCTATTCACGGGGCGATTTTGGGCGGCACGATCGCAGCTTTAATTTTTGCGAAAATCCAGCGAGTTTCTTTTTGGCAATTGGCAGATTTAATCGCGCCTTCGGCAATTCTCGGTCAGGCGATCGGACGCTGGGGAAATTTCTTTAACTCGGAAGCTTTTGGCAGCCCTACGGATTTGCCCTGGAAACTTTATATTCCCCCAAACAGCCGCCCGCCCGCCTACGCTAATTTTGAATACTTCCACCCCACATTTCTCTACGAATCCCTGTGGAATTTGACAGTATTTGGGTTGCTTCTGACTTTGTTTTTTCGCGATTTGCAGGGCAAAATTCGCTTGAAAATTGGTGCTTTATTTTTGGTTTATATCGCAGCTTACAGTTCCGGTCGAGTATGGATTGAAGGGTTGCGGACTGATAGTTTGATGTTCGGGCCACTGCGGGCTGCACAGATGGTAAGCTTGACTGGGATTGTTTTAGGGTTGGGCGGGTTAGCTTGGCTTTATTTGCTCGATCGACCTTTACCCGATGTTGTCTCCCCCAATAGCGATCGGGCAAATATCACTCACAGAGCCCCAGAGGATCAATAAAAAACCCCAGAGAGGTTAGTCTCTAGGGTTCAAAACCAGGGTGCATCTACCATCCCTTACTTCCAACCCAAATAGGTACATCCGGAAGCGTCCGTAAATTTAGCAAATTTTTTAGCAGCAATGAGTTTGACAGAGATTGAAGCCCTAATTCCAGGGGTATACATTGTAGGTGCAGGCCCGGGAGACCCGGATTTGTTGACTGTTAAGGCTCAAAAATTACTGGCTGCGGCCGATGTCATATTATTTGCTGATTCGCTAGTTCCAGAGCAAATTTTGCAGGGTGTGCGCGCGGATGCTGAAGTGATCCAAACTGCGGATAAGACCCTCGAAGAGATTGTACCTTTGATGGTGGAACGAGTGCGCGAGGGGAAAAGCGTCGTCCGCCTCCATTCGGGCGATCCCTGTCTCTACGGGGCCGTCGGCGAACAAATGCAAGCTTTGGCATCGGAGGGAATTGCTTTTGAGGTAATCCCGGGAATTAGCGCTTTTCAACTTGCCGCAGCTAAACTTAAAATTGAGTTGACAGTTCCGGGAGTTGTGCAGACAATTATTTTGACGCGAATTAGCGGCAGAACAGAAGTACCGGAACGCGAAGAATTGGCGAGTTTAGCGGCTCATCAAGCGAGTTTGTGTCTGTATTTGAGCGCCCGCCATGTCGAACAAGCTCAAGCTAAATTGATGGAACATTACCCATCGGATTTGCCTGTAGCGATTTGTTATCGGTTGGGCTGGCCCGATGAAAAAATTGTGCTAGTTCCCCTTGACAAAATGGCAGTTGCTACGCGCGAAAATAATTTGATCAGAACGACAATGTATGTTATTAGTCCGGCGTTGGGAAAATCAGCAGCAGGACGATCGCGCTTGTACCATCCAGAGCACGATCGGCTTTTCCGACCCTCGAAGGAAGTTCGGCAACGGATTTTGTAACGGATGTAACGGATGTCAGAAAGAAGAAAGTTCGGCAACGGATTCTGTAACGGATGTAACGGATGTAACGGATGTCAGTCCGATGGAAGTCGGAAGAGGGAAGAAGGAGCAATTATGAAATAACCAATTACCAATTCCCAATTCCCCAATTCCCCAATCTAAAATCTAAAATCTAAAATCGCCATGACTGATTTAACTCGCAGACAATTTATCATTGTCACCGCATTAAGCGCCGGATTTACCTTAGCAGTTCATCCTATTGCGGCTGCCGTTATCAATACGGATGCTGCTGGTTTAGTTGCAGGTGAGGTAAAAATTCCCGTAAAAGATGGCTCAATTCCTGCCTACAGAGCAATGCCAGCCAGCGGCAGCAATTTTCCAGTAATTTTAGTAATTCAAGAAATCTTCGGAGTTCACGCGCACCTTCAAGATATTTGCCGCCGTTTGGCAAAATTAGGTTATTTAGCGATCGCCCCAGAAATGTTTGCCCGTCAAGGTGATGTTTCTAAAATCACCGACATTCAAGAAATTAGGAGTAAAGTTGTCTCGAAAGTTCCTGACGCTCAAGTTATGTCCGATTTAGATGCAACCGTAGATTGGGCACAAAAGTCAGGAAAAGGCAATATTAATAAGTTGGGAATTACAGGATTTTGCTGGGGTGGCAGAATTGTTTGGCTGTACTCTTCCCACAACCCGAAAGTCAAAGCTGGAGTGGCTTGGTACGGGCGTGTAGTTGGCAATTCTACGGCTTTAACTCCCAAACAGCCGATCGACATTGCAGCAACTTTGAAAGTTCCTGTATTGGGGCTTTACGGTGGCAAAGACGAGGGAATTCCCAACGATACAGTCGAGAAAATGCGGGAAGTTCTCAAAACTGGCAGCAGCGGTTCTGAAATTGTGCTTTATCCAGATGCGCCGCACGCTTTTAACGCCGACTATCGCCCCAGTTACCGGGAAAAAGAAGCTGAGGATGCTTGGAAACGGATGCAAGATTGGTTTAAAAAGTATGGAGTTTCATAATAGTTGTGAGTTGTTAATTTTGACTTAAAACTGGTGTCAAGTTTGGGATCGAAAAAGGCAATATTAGCGAATAGCCCTTAAGACAGGTGGGTTTGTGGGCCTGACATTGGTAAACTGAGCGGTGTAGAATTATCGATCGAACAGGTAAGCCCGTGCTAGACGAACAAGCTAAAAAGACCATCTTGCGGAAAATCCCTCACGGATTGTACATCTGCGGTGTCAAAGACGGGGAGGAAGTCAACGGTTTCACCGCTAGCTGGGTGATGCAATCTTCCTTTACCCCTCCCTTAGTTGTCAACTGCGTCAAGCAAGACTCCAAATCCCACGGCATGATCAAAGCCAGCGGTGTCTTTGCTTTGAGTTTCCTAGAAGCAGGACAGAAAGACTTAGCCCAGAAATTCTTCAAGCAGCAGCGCCGCGTTGGCAATAAATTTGAGGATGTAGAATTTTATCCCGGCGCGGAAACTGGTTGTCCGATTATCTCGGATTCTCTGGGTTACATCGAGTGCAAAGTGGTGGGCGCTGTGGAACACGGGGATCACACGGTTTATGTGGGAGAAGTTTTGGCAGCCGGCGTCCACCGAGAAGGCAATCCGTTGCTGCTAGAAAGCACCGGTTGGAATTACGGCGGCTAATGACTTGGCAGTTGCCAGTTGTTAGTAAAAAAAACTAACGCTGAGAAACCCGGTTTCTTTAATAGCCCGGGTTTCTGAACACCAAATAAATTTTTATGTTGAATTAGAGCGACCTATTTATTAATTGCGAGAGTTAGGCGCCGCATAACTAATAAAAAATCAGCGACAATTCTGTCAGCGTTGTCGGGAGTTAAAATTGGTACGTGGACGAAAATACATTTAGCCGCTATTTGAGAATCGCAAATATGTTTTAAAACCGCATAATATAGGGCTTCGCATACAAATTTTCCCGCTTCGTGGCTGATTTCTGTTGCAGCTAAATCAGCGACGAGCGGTTCGAGATTAACTGCGGTTTTCCGAATGTCGCTATCGCAGCAAGCGCAAGATTCTACGGTTAATTTTTGCCGACTTTCGGCCATGCCACAGCAGATAATAGTGTCGGGTTGGAGTTGGTTGATTTGGGCGATCGCTAGATTAGGTGCTAGCTGGAAATCTACTGGCAGTTTCCTCAAAAAAGTCAGGGAATCAGGCAAAGATTTGATTTGGGAAATCTTGGCTAATAAGTCGTCCGAAGAGTTGGATTGCTGATGGGGAAGCCAAGTATCAAATGAGGTTAGCAGGATTTTCGCCGTCATATTTGTGCAATAATACTGATATTGATAATATAAGGCAAGTAAGTCAATGTCTGTCATTGCAGTAGTGGACTATGACATGGGCAATCTGCACTCAGTCTGTAAAGGCTTGGAAAATGTGGGTGCAGTGCCAAAAATTACAGATTCTCCTGCTATAATCGAGCAGGCTGATGCGGTGGTTTTGCCGGGAGTTGGTTCGTTTGACCCGGCAATGCAGAATTTACGATCGCGCAATTTGATAGAACCGATAAAAAGTGCGATCGCCTCTGGAAAACCTTTTTTAGGCATTTGTTTGGGTTTGCAAATTCTGTTTGAAAGTTCCGAAGAAGGCGTAGAACCGGGATTGGGCGTTATTGCCGGAAAAGTGCGCCGATTTCGCTCGGAACCGGGTTTGACAATTCCCCACATGGGATGGAATCAATTGCAATTTACTCAGCCGGATGTGCCGCTGTGGCAAAATTTACCGTCTGATCCTTGGGTTTATTTCGTGCATTCTTATTATGTCGATCCAGTTGATTGGGAAGTGCGATCGGCAATGGTGACTCACGGTAGTCAAAACGTGACGGCGGCTATAGCTAAAGACAATCTGATGGCCGTGCAATTTCACCCGGAAAAGTCTTCGAGTACGGGATTGCAAATGCTGTCAAATTTTGTCAGTCTGGTGAGGGAAAAAGTACCTGCTTAGGTGGCATGAATCTTAAAAAACCCGGTAGATTGCCGAAACCGGGTTTGACATTTTTAAAAGTCTTCTTCCTTCTTCCGACTTCCATCGAACTGACATCCGTTACATCCTCAGAAAGCGAATCCGTTGCCGAACTTCCTTCTTCCGACTTCCATCGGACTGACATCCATTACATCCGTTACATCCGTTACATCCGTTACAAAATCCGTTGCCGAACTTCCTTCTTCCTAAATGACTTTAAGAATCAGTGGCAATCGCCAAATAAAAACCCTGCCGGGACTCGCAACTCGCCCTACACCTTCGCGAGTCAGAGAAGCTTTATTTAATATTTGGCAAGGGACGATCGCAGATTGCAGATGGCTGGACATTTGTACCGGCAGCGGTTCGATGGGCGCAGAAGCTTTGTGTCGTCAAGCCGCGAGTGTCACTGGCATCGAACAGTCGGCGAAAGCTTGTGCGATTATCCGCGAAAACTGGGAGCAAGTAGCAGACTCGTCCCAAACATTCCAAATACTGCGGGGAAACGCGACGGCGAAATTGGCGGCACTAGCGGGGCAGCAGTTCGATCGCATTTACTTCGATCCGCCCTACGCCAGCGACTTGTACGAACCTGTGTTAAATGCGATCGCCAGCCAAGAAATGCTAGCACCAAACGGCGAAATCGCGATCGAACACAGCCCGGAGCGATCGACACAACCAATTTCCGGCCTAGAAATTTGCCGCCAGAAAGTATACGGCAATACAGCATTAACCTTCTACACACGCAGTGGCTGACAGGCTCAAACAGCAGCAGCGTCAAGCCTGGAGGCAAAAAGAAACCGGGTTTCGTGGCGTGGGCGCGCCCCCGGTACTAAAAGTTTTTCCATTGCGTACAATACAAATTTTTCCGATGAAGCTAAGCTTTGTGCGTAGGTTGTCAAAGCAAGTTGCCTCAGCAATTGACGAAATAAATGGAGTTTAGGCTGAAAATAAAGCTTTCAGTTGTAACATGAACCCAAAGTGTGAGTGTGAATATTCTTAAAGGAGTGAATATGGTTCAGACACCTTCGCGCCCTCGTGGCAGCGAGTTTCCGGCGGCTAACTCGGTACAGCCAGTCAAACGCGATACGATTCTGCTGGGAGATAGCCTCTCCCTGCCCAATACCAAACTCTTCGGCACAGACGGCATTCGCGGGAAAGTTGGAGAATTGCTGAATGCACCCTTAGCCCTGCAAGTGGGCTTCTGGGCTGGACAAGTTCTACGCCAAAATACCCCCAACCAGGGGCCTGTGATTTTGGGGCAAGACAGCAGGAATTCCAGCGATATGCTGGCAATGGCACTGTCAGCGGGTTTGACGGCCGCCGGTTTGGAAGTGTGGAATTTGGGATTGTGCCCCACTCCCTGCGTTGCTTATCTGGCAAGCGTTTCGGAGTCGGTTGGCGGAGTGATGATTTCGGCTTCTCACAATCCCCCAGAAGACAACGGCATTAAGTTTTTCGGCTCAAATGGCTCTAAGCTGTCGCAGCAGTTGCAGGAACAAATCGAAGCGGGAATCCGGGGGGCAAAGGTTCCGGTTGCTAGCTTGGCTTGGGGACACCACTACCATCGGTCTGAGTTGGTTAAAGATTATGCCACTTCCCTCTGTGATTCGCTGCAACAGATGAATTTGGAGGGAATGCGGATTGTTTTGGATTTAGCTTGGGGGGCTGCCGCGGGTTTGGGGCCGCAGGTGTTCGCGCAAATGGGGGCGGAGGTGATCTGTTTGCACGACTCTCCTGATGGATCTCGTATTAATGTTAACTGCGGTTCTACTCATCTCGACAGTTTGCAAGCGGCTGTTTTGGAACACAATGCCGATTTTGGATTTGCTTTTGACGGCGATGCCGATCGAGTTTTGTGTGTTGACAACCAAGGTCGAGCGATTGACGGCGATTACATTCTTTATCTGTGGGGCCGGCAGTTGCGCGACTCCGAACAGTTACCATCCAATTTAATTATTTCTACTGTAATGGCTAACCTCGGCTTCGAGCGAGCTTGGGAAGAATTGGGCGGCAAACTAACTAGAACCGACGTGGGAGATCAGTACGTTCACGCTGAAATGCAGCGCACTGGTGCGATGTTGGGCGGCGAACAGTCTGGACATATTCTTTGTCCGCATTACGGTATTAGCGGCGACGGTTTGCTGACAGCTTTGCATTTGGCTTCGCTGGTGCGCCAGTCCGGGCAATCTTTGGCACAATTGGTAAGTGGCAGTTTCCAAACTTATCCGCAGTTGTTGCGAAATATTCGGGTGGACGATCGCGAAAAACGCCTGAAATGGCAGGAGTGCGAGGCCATGCAAAAGGCGATCGATCGTGCTACAACTGCAATGGGAGAACAGGGACGGGTTTTGGTGCGCGCTTCTGGCACTGAACCGCTAATCCGAGTTATGGTGGAAGCTGCCAGCGCCGAATTGGCTAATTTCTGGACTGAAAATTTAGTTTTAGCCGTTCAGCAACACATAGCTATCTGATGGAAATGGGGAATTAATCTGAAGGAAGAAGGAAGAAGGAAGAAGGAAGTTCGGCAACGGATTCTGTAACGGATGTAACGGATGTAACGGATGTCAGGAAGAAGGAAGAAGCCTCTAGATAAATATAGGGGATATTGAAACCCATTTCTTATTCTTTATTCCCTCCGGCTTATTCCCTCTCTCCTAAATAACTAAATCCTTCTTTCTTCATTTCCCCATTTCTGATTGTATGAACACCAACTCAATTCAAAATGGGCGGCTGCATCGAATTTCGTTAAAATTTTTAATTGTTGTCATATTAATAACGGGGATATGGTTTCGCTTTACTAATCTGGATCGCAAAGTCTACTCGTTCGACGAATCTATCACCTCGCTGCGAATTTCTGGCTACACTTGGACGGAAATGGTGCAGCAAGATTTTCAATCCAAAACAATTAGCGTCGCAGATTTGCAGCGGAAATACCAGCAGATAAATCCCGAAAAGACTTGGTGGGATACTGTTAAAGGTTTAGCTACAGAAGAACCTCAACTATCGCCGCTGTATTTTATTTTAGCCCGATTTTGGGTGCAGTTGTTCGGCCCGCAAGTGGCGACTGTCAGAAGTCTTTCAGCTTGGATTAGTTTGTTAGTTTTTCCCAGCGTTTATTGGCTGTGCTGGGAATTATTTCGCTCTGCGTCTGTGGGATGGATGGCTGTTACAATCGTCGCTGTTTCACCCTTTCACGTCTTGTACGCGCAAGAGGCAAGACCCTACATGATGTTTGCAGTTCTCGCCTTGCTGTCGAATGCAATTCTGCTGCGGGCGTTAGCGAAGCCCTCGAAGAGGATCGCCCTACAAAATTCTCCGACAACATCTAAATTGAGTAAGGCTGTTTGGTCTATTTATGCGATCGCCCTGACTTTAGGACTTTATTCTAGTTTATTATTTTTTTTAGTAGTATTCGCCCACGGCATTTATGTAATTATAAGAGAGAATTGGCGTTTTGGCAAAACATTAATTACTTATTTAGTAGCTACCGTGATAGCAATAATTCTTTTTACTCCTTGGATTTTGGTATTACTTGAGAACGCGCCAAAAATCGAAGCAACAGTAGGCTTACCCCGCCTTTCCCTATCTTTCATATCTTCACTTAAACCTTTAATTATCATCACCTGCCGAATATTTATCGACACGCATTGGGCGGGCGGAATTATCAAATTTGGTTCGAGCGGTATTGCTACAGATTTAATCAGACTGATTGTAGCCGCCCTACTGCTGTTAGCGATCGCACATTCAATATACTCGCTCTGCCGCTCAACTCCCAAACGAGTTTGGCTGTTTGTATTGACAGCGATCAAAATTACAGCGATAGTATTGATAGCAGTGCGAGGCGTTGCCGATCGCTATCTGGTTCCCTATATTTTAGCAATCCAGATAGCTGTTGCCTATCTATTCACCGCTAAAATTAAAGTCGCTACCAATCCCCGCCAACAAAAACTGTGGCAGCTCGGTTTAATAGCCATAATATCGAGTGGAATAGTTTCTTGTGCTGTCAGCTCACAGTCGCAACTTTGGTGGAACAAATATCCTTCTAGCACTAAATACAATCCCCAAGTAGCCGCGATTGTCAATCAAGCCCAAAAACCTTTAGTAATCAGTCACGGAGGCAACAACATCACAGGAAAAATACTGTCTCTCAGCTATCTGCTGAAGCCGCAAACACAGCTTTTGCTAGCAGTTAAACCTGAACAAGTCAAAATTCCTGATGGTTTTAGCGATGTATTTATCTACCGAGCTACAGAAGCATTGCAATTTGAACTAGAAAAAGTGCAAAAATATAAAATCACACCAATTTACAAACCGGGCGATGTCTGGCTTTGGCGTTTAGAGAAATAATGAAAGTGGCAACTGCAAATGATGATTTCTGTTGTGATACCCACCTACAACCGCGAGCAACCCCTGCGAGAGACATTGGCTGATGCGATTCGGCAAAATTACCCGAATTTTGAAGTGCTGGTAATCGATCAAACTCGCACCCACGAATCGGAAACTCAAGTTTATTTAGAGGAATTGGCAAATGCTGGCAAAATTCGGTGGTTTCGAGTAGATTGGGCAAGTTTACCCGCAGCTCGAAATTATGCAGTGCGCCGCGCAGTTGGAGATATTATTTTATTTATTGATGATGATGTACAATTGCCAGATGGTTTTTTGGAGGCTCACGCTGACAACTATTTAGAAAAACCCGATGTGGGATGTGTGGCGGGCCGGGTTTTTGACAGAATGAAACTGGATAATTCTGGAGGCGATTTGACGATCGAATATTTGCCCTCAGAAGCGATGGATGCGGGGATTGCCTGGTATTTTATCGATTTGGTGCATACAGTAAAACCGCAGCAGGTGCTGTCGGCTAGAGGCTGTAATATGTCATTTCGCCGACAGGTTTTTGCCGAGTGCGCGCTGAGGTTTGACGAGCGGTTTGCAGGCAGTGCGGTGCGGGAGGAGTCGGATTTTTGTTTGAGATTGCGATCGACTGGCATGAAAATTTGGTACGATCCCAATGCGTGTTTAGTTCACTTGGGGGAAGAGAGCGGCGGGTGTCACGATGTCAGTACGCGATCGCTCGAATATCAAATCACATTTTATCACAATCACTTTCTCATGGGATTGAAAAATTTAACAGCCTTTCAATGCCTGCGATTTTTTGCCAAACTCTTTGATTGCCACGTTTTGGGAAATCCGCCTTGTTATAAAAGCCACTCGCCCCTTAAAATTATAACTAGATTTGCTTTTTATATCTTGGGTTTTCTCAGTGCTATAAATACACTAATTCAATCTCTGTGGAATGATGGACAAATTTACAGCCATCAGGACAACATTAACCCTCAATAATTACCTATTCCCCTTCGCCCTTCCCAATAAATGAGAATTCTCGTGGCTAGTCACACCTATATTGTGGACATTAATCGGGAAAAATTCAAGATATTAGCCAACCTAGAACCCGATATTGAAGTAACACTTGTAGTGCCGCAGCGTTGGAAACCCGGAGGCGTACAAAATAAAATTATAGAAACGCAATTTTATCACGAGGGTTCATTTCAAGTAATTCCTGTCTCCAATTTTAGTCAAAACAATCAAGGATTGCTAAGCTTTGGCACTGATTTAATTAAAGTTTTGCAAAATTTTAGACCCCAGATAATCCAAGTTGAACAAGGTTCAAAATCCCTCGCTTGTGCTCAATTAATTTTCCTAAATAAATTGCTCAAACTCCAAGCCAAAAATATATTATTTACTTGGTGGAATCTGCCTTATCAATTGAATTGGCCAATTTCAGTCTTAGAAAATTACAATCTTCGGCACACCGACGGAATTATTGCAGGTAACTTAGATGGAGCTAAAATTTTGCGGCAGCGGGGCTATGAAGGTGCGGTAAAAGTAATGCCACAACTCGGAGTAGATGAAACTTTGTTTTGCCGCACTGGTAAAGACGCTGATTTATCGCGCGGGTTCGGCATTGAACCGACCGATTTTGTGGTAGGGTTTGTAGGGCGATTTGTCGAAGAAAAAGGATTGTTGACTTTAGCTGAGGCCTTAGCCGGGTTGAAAAAAAGTCCTTGGAAGTGGCTGTTAGTAGGGCAAGGAAAATTGCGGACGCACCTCGCCGAAAAATGTATGGAATGGGGAATCAGCGACCGAATAATCTGGGTAGAAAGCGTTTCCCACGAAGAAATTCCCCCCTACATTAACTTAATGAACTGTTTGGTATTGCCCTCGCAAACCAGCTATAAATTCAAAACTTTGACCACTGTGGGCTGGAAAGAACAATTCGGTCACGTTTTAATTGAAGCGATGGCCTGTCACATTCCGGTTATTGGTTCCGACTGCGGGGAAATTCCCCATGTCATCGGCGATGCGGGGTTATTATTCCCAGAAGGAGATGCAGGGGTTTTGCGCGAGTGTTTGCAGCAATTGATGGAGCGGCGGGAGTTGGCGGCTGAGTTGGGCGATCGGGGTTATCATAGAGCGATGAGCAATTATACCAATCAAGCTTTAGCTGAGCAGTTGTTGGAATTTTACAAAGAATTGTTGTAACTTTTAGCAGTATAATGCAAGTGTTAAATAAAAGCTGTAGTAAATGTCTATTCCTCCCGACCTACGCTCTTTGGTTGACGAACTCTACCAGGTACTACACGAGACCGAACGCCAAGCAACGCAGGGACTTTTTGCACTTAGAACAGCAATGTCTCTTTTTCCAGAAAATGAAATACTGATGCAATACTTTTCTTCTATCAGTAATTTTCAATTCTGCGTATCAGGTGTTCGCTTACAAGCAGAGCACATTGTGGGCAATGTATTGATGGCTGGTGTGCCCGATGAAGATGTTCACAAAGCAGGAGATTATTTAGCAGCATTGCTACGTATGGCTCCTGAAGCGAGAATTATGATAGACAAAGTAATTGAGAGATTAGAAGCATTACCATGAAACAATTACCAGATGAAAGCCAACTCCTGGAAATCCTTGAAATTGTAAAAGCTGCGGAAGCCAAAGCCAGTGAAATGTATGAATTTTCCAAGACAATGGCTCACAATACCCAAATTACAGCCACAAAGAGAGAGGAAGCGGAGCAGCTAGACGGGCTGCCTTTTCCAGATAATTAAATTTGTCATGGGAGAGGTTGATATTTTGATTGAAAGAACTATCCCCCATGCGAATTATCCAAATTATCCCCTCCATTTCGCTCGTCTACGGCGGGCCAAGTCAAATGGTGCTGGGACTTTCTGCGGCCCTCGCTTCCCGAGGTATTGATCTCACAATTATCACCACAGATTCTAACGGAGATATCGGTCAACATCCCTTAGATGTCCCCTTAAATCAACCAATACAACAAAACGGCTATCAGATTATTTATTTCCGCTGTTATCCCTGGCGCAGATATAAATTTTCATTCTCGTTATTGCAGTGGTTAAATGAAAATGCGCGACAATTTGACCTGGCTCACATTCACGCTATTTTCTCACCAGTAACTACCTTTGCTGCCGCAATTGCTAGATATCGCCAGTTACCGTATATTATCCGTCCCTGCGGTATGCTTGACCCCGCCGATTTGCAGAAAAAAAAGCGCTTAAAACAGATTTATGCAGCAGTTTTAGAACGCCCTAATTTAGCAGGTGCAGCCGCCATTCATTTCACAAGTAAAGAAGAGGCTAAAATCTCAGAAAGATTTGGTTTGGACTGCACCGGCAAGATACCCGTGGCACGGGATTTGGTGATTCCCTTGGGGGTGACAGCAGGTTTGTTTCCTAAGAAATTGCGAGAATCTCAAGTGCCAATCATCTTATTTATGTCGCGAATTGAACCTAAAAAAGGGCTTGACTTGCTAATTCCAGCATTAGAAAGTATTTTAGGATCGGGGATAGAGTTTCACTTTATTTTAGCTGGTTCAAATCCCCAAGATGCGGATTATGAAATAAAAATTAAAGTACAAATTCAGAATTCACTTTTAGCTAAATACACAACAATAACGGGCTTTGTAAGCGGTGATTTAAAAATTGAACTATTGACCAACGCCGACTTATTTGTCTTGCCTTCTTATTACGAAAACTTTGGCATTGCTGTAGCAGAAGCGATGGCCGCAGGTGTACCTGTCGCCATTTCCGATCGCATACATATTGCGGAAGACATACAGCAAGCAGAAGCTGGTTGGGTGGGGCCTTTGGAAGTAGGAGCGATCGCCAATTCAATCAAATCAGCACTTCTCAATCCACAAGAGCGCCAACGGCGGGGATTGAACGGCCAAGAGTATGCCAAAAAGCATTATAACTGGGAGGCGATCGCCCAGCAAACCATCGATGCTTACCAGCAGATTTTGTCATCTACTAACTAATGCGACAGCGGTTTACCTTCTGCTTCTTCGCCTGCTGCGAGTTCTTGTGCTGGTGCTATCAGAATTTTCCGGCGATATTTTTTCGGGGCTGCTATTGCTTTTAATATTAGTAGAGTCAGATTTTGAGGCATCAATCGCCGATTTTCTTCTAATTATAATCGGAACATTAATAGATCGACCGCAGCGCCGACCAAAGGAGTCTATGTTCCTTCGATAATCGCAGATTGCAGCCTCTGCAATCGGTTCTTGACAATCATTAATAAAGCTTTGTGCTAATTGGTAATTCTTGCCGTCTCCCTGCTTTGAGAAAAGTTCTCCAGCTTGTTGAAAGTCTGCTACTGCTTGCGATTTAGTTCCCAACATACAGCGAATAGCTCCTCGTTCCAAATAAGCCAAACCATAATTAGGATTAACGCGAATAGCTTGTTCGTAATCCCCGATCGCTTTTTGGTTGTTTCCCAATTCATAGTATGCTTGACCGCGACCGAAATAAGCTTCTGCCAAGTTAGGATTAAATTGCAGCGCTCGATCGTAATTGTAAATTGCCTGCTGCTTGTTTCCCTGTTGGCCAGTAGCAATCCCCAATCCGAGGTAAGCTTGAGGTATGTTCGGATTCAGCGCTAAAGCCTGAGTAAAATTGGCGATCGCCCCCGGAACATCGCCCTTTTGAACTTTCAAAGAACCTTGGTTGCTAAAATTTGCAGCTTTTTGAGCGATCGCCACTCTTTGACTGATAACAGCGCGATTAGCTCGGTAATTAGATAACTTATTTTGAGCTAGATTATAAACAGGCGTACGTGAATCGATCGCTTCTAAAAGTGCGATCGCCTGTTGCCATTTACTTTGCGACTGCTGCCAAACTTCCATCGGATGAGGCGGTTTTTGCACAACCACAGCAGCTTCCATTGCCAATTGTTGAGCTTTTTCTAGACTTTCTGCCGCCTGTAAATTTTGCGCTACTGGAACCAAAATCGGGCGCAGTTGCAGCAAATCTGCTCTAGCTTGTTGATACCCAAAGCCAGGGAAGTTAGGAATTTTCTCTAAATTCGCGATCGTTTTTTTAAGTCGTTTATCGAAACTTCTGAGCAGATTTACATCGGTGACTTTCCCTGCATTCTGCGTTTCAACTGCCAGTATGTTCGCTTGCTTCAGCGTTTCATTTCCCGAGCGCATTAAGGCGCTCATCCCTGCACCTGTCCCCAACATCAAAACCCCTAAACTTGCTAATAAAGCTGCGGGTATTTTGCGGCTTCGCGAAGTATTAACTTGATTGTTAATTCGTAATGGCTGTACCCTTCGAGTCTGACGAGATTGTTGCGCTTCCGGTTCGGGCTCCACCTCCAACTCCCAAGCCGGCAACTGCAAATCATCTGCTGTTGTTCCCGCTGCCAACTCGTGAGTAATTGGAGAAATATTATTGCTATTTCCGCTGTCATACTTGTCAATCAAACTCTGCAATCCTGCTTGATATCCTTCTCCTACTGCCTGAAATCTCCACTCTCCATTCTTTCTATACAAACGACCAAACTCTACAGCAGTCTCTCGCGAAAAATTCTCTTTTAATTCATACCGAACCAGCTCGTTTCCTGTATCTACATTGCAAATTTTGATAAAACTATTTTTGATATTGCTAAAATTTGCCTTGATTTTATCTGCTTCGTGAATAGTGACCGCAAAAGTTATTTCCTCAATTTCCGGATTGATTTTCTCTAAAATAACGCCGTAAATACTCTTATTCTCTTGACCTCGGTTGTTTTTGTCAGAAATCGATTGCAGTACCGAACCGTCACAGGATTGAAGATTATTATAAAAGATAAAATATTTATCATTAGGTAGTTTTCCGTCAGCACCTAGCATAAAAGCAGAGACATCTATTTCGTAGCTTTGTCCTGCCTCTGTCATCTGCCAACCGAGGGCGATCGCCATTTTTTTTAAACCAGGGGCTTCTTGAGAGATATTAAATCTCTCACCCTTACTTAATTGCATTGCCATGTGCTGATTTGTTAAATATAAAATTTTATACTACTCATCTTAAGGTTAAGTGGCACAAGAAGTTCTTTAATTAATGAAATTTAACAGAGTTTCTCTAATCGCGGGCTTGATTAAAAATATCTGCTGCCTGTATCGGAATTTATCGAGATTTACTTAGAGAGAATTACCTAAGTGAAAACCGGGCTTGCTGCCCCAAGCGGTTTCTACAATTGAACTTAATTTGACATTAGTTTGGAGCATTTTCAGAACTAAGTGGCAATGTAACAAAGTTACCAAAAGCTCCAGACGAGACTGTTCCGCTTCCGGTTCTGACTCCACCTCCAACTCCCCAGCCGACAACTGCAAATCATCTGCTGTTCCCGCTGCCAACTCGTGAGTAAGGGGAGCACTTTTATTACTATTTTAGCTGCAATACTTATCCACAAAACTCTGCAATCCTGCCTGATATCCTGCTCCTACCGCTTGAAATCTCCACTCTCCATTCTTTCTATACAAGCGACCAAATTCTACAGCAGTCTCTCGCGAAAAATTCTCTTTTAATTCATAACGAACAAGTTCGTTTTCTGTATCCAAACTGTAAATCTTGATAAAAGCATTTTTGATATTGCTAAAATTTGCATTAATTTTATCTGCTTCGTCAATAGTGACAACAAAAGTTATTTCCTCAATTTCAGGATTAACTCTTTTTAAGATAACGCCGTAAATCGTTTTATTCTCTTGACTTCGGTTGTTTTTATCCCGAATCACTTGCAGTACCGCACTGTCACAGGATTGCAGATTATTGTAAAAGATCAAATATTTATCGTTAGGTATTTTGCCGTCAGCACCTAGCATAAAGGCAGAGACATCAATCTCGTAGCTTTGTCCTGCCTCTGTCACCTGCCAACCGAGGGCGATCGCCATTTTTTTTAAACCGGGCGCTTCTTTAGAGATATTAAATCTCTCACCCTTACTTAATTGCATTGCCATCGGCTTATTTGTTAAACATCAAACTTTATAGCGTTCATGTTAATATTAAGTGGGACAATAACTTTTCTTCTTTAAGAAAACTTAATATTTTGTCTATAATAGCGTGCCTCATTAAAAATATGTGCTGCAGCTCTCCGAATTTATTGAGATTTACTGAGAGAGAATTACGTAAGCAAAAACCGGGCTTTCTACAAAACCCGGTTTCAACAATTGAACTTAATTTGACTCTAATTTGGAGCATTTTCAGAACTAGGTGGCAGCGTCACGAAATTCCCAAAAGCTCCAACCGTTTGATAGCTTTTTTTGCCTAATTCAGTTGTGTAAACACTGACCACACCTAAATTTTGACGCTGCGTTGTATTGTCGAGCAAGCTTTCGATCGTGTCGCGCTGCGAAGTCAGCAAATTCTTGCAACTGCCGATCAAAGTATCTGCAACGCCGCTCAAAGCTTTCGGAACACGAGAATCTTTGCACACAGTGCTTTCCAACTCGGTTTGGAGTACGCCGGAAGCATAAGTTAGGTATTTGTCTCTCCCAGGATTTGTAAATGCCATGCCGGCTGCCAGAAGAGTCAGGGCGATCGCGACTTTCCCCACATTGCCGAAAAAATTAGAAGTTGACTTGTGAGTATTCATTGGTTTATCAATAATCATTTTTTTTAGCCCCGTTGATTTATAAGCTTCTCTTGATTTAAACTACACCTCCTTAGAAACAGATTTCCGAAAGGAGGGGACAGTTTTTAGATTGGAGGCCAGTTGCGAGTAAGTCTCTCACTGGTTTACCTTCCTTTTACGTTTCCCCCTCCCTCAAATCCGGTAAATCTTCAACAAAACATTTAGCTGGTTCCCAGGCACAGCCTGGAGACGAGAAAACTTAGTTTCGCTTTGATTTTTGCCGATCGATCTCCCGCTGCAACTCTTCAATTTGACGGCGCAAAGCCTCCGTCTCACTGTTAGGCGTTTGCGACTTCACATCAACCGCACCCTCGGATACCGCCCGCTTGTAGTTCCCCAACTTAATTTGGCGGTATTCCTCGGAACTGGCCCAGTCTCGCAAATACCGCAGGCGCTCCACCGGGAAAGGGTGACTCAGCATCACGCCCTGACCGCCGTTGTAAAGTAAAAACTTATACACTTGGTTGAGATTGTCTCGATCGAGCTCTTGATAATTGTCAGACTGGCGGATAAATTCTTGCAAACTGCATTGATCGGCATATTTACTGCTAACTCCGGCCAGTTGCATCATCGTCTTCATAACACTGTTCAAGTCATCCGTCACCAACAAAGCCGCCCGATCCGCCGACAATTCTGCCTTGCGCCGCCACTCGTAAAAAGCGAAAATTAAACCGCTACCGACCATATTTCCCAGCCCGAAAGTCATCTCGCCAATTGTCGATGCGACGCTCATCGCCCACATCGCCATTTGATTTAAAGTTGGATGGCCGCATTTAATGTGTCCCAACTCGTGAGCCAAGACTACCCGGAGTTCCGCCTCGTCCAACAAGTCTAAAAGACCAGTGTTTAATACTACATAAGGCTGGTTTTTTCCCAGGGCATAGCTGTTAACTGAGGGATTCTGAGAAACAAACAAACCCGGTTCTGGAAAAACATCTAAAGCCTGCACGCACTCCCGAAATATATGATAAATGCTGGCATATTGGCGTGGGCCGACTTGAATGCTATTTCCCATTAGGTAAACGAATTGCGGTCGTTCGTAGACAAATTCTACAAATTTGCTGGCAATTAAATCAAATCCAGGCACGCTCCGCAATGCTGCTTCGGCTTGCCGATCGAGGGGATGCTGAAATGCTTCGCTAGAAATTCCCGTATAAGTAGGCATAGTTGTTGCAAAAGTTACATTTAAGATATCAGGATTGCCGATCGCTGCTGGTGCTAGCTGGCGCCTGACTTATAATATTATCGCGACAAATATTGAACTGTTGTGGAACAGGCCGAAAAGCCTGTTCAAATTAGCGTTAAAATTGTGGTTCTGGTACAGGCGCGATCGACAAACATCTTTCACAGTGCCTGTGTATCGCCTCACCCAAAAATTGGAACGTGCAAACATGGCTATCCTGCAACTCGAAAACGGTACAACCTACACTCAACAGAGCGACATTACCCGAGAACTCGCTTCCTTAAACATTCAACTCAACCGCTGGCCCGTGGGTGACAGCGCTGAAATTCAAAATTTGTTAGCTAAAGATGCTCTTGACGACAATCAAAAAGAGCAAGTGCTGCAAGCCCTCGACGGCTACTTTCAACAGTTGTCGGAAAGTGCAGGCTATCAGGATCGCGACTTAATCGTACTGCACCCAGACATTCCCAACATCGACACCATGCTGTCCAAATTCAACAAGTGCCACATCCACACCGATGATGAAGTCCGCTATATCGTAGCAGGCGAGGGCATTTTCGGCTTCGTGCGACCCGACGGCAGCCAAGTCGAACTCACAGTGCAGCCGGAAGAATTTATCAACGTGCCGGCGAATACAGAACACTGGTTTTATTTGACAGCAGCCCGGAAAATTAAAGCGGTGCGCTATTTTATCACCAAAGAAGGCTGGACGCCGGAGTATACCGATACGGAAATTCGATCGCGTTTAGCTGCTGTTTGAACAGAGTTGACTGTTGACGGCTGACGGTTGACAGTTGACAGTTGACGGCAATCTTCAAATCATCTAAAAATCCTCAAATCCAGCCTCAAATTTTGTGGTTTGAAGATCGCAAGATGCTCAAAGCAACCGCCTCCGCCACCTTAATCCCATCAATCCCCGCCGACAGGATTCCACCCGCATATCCTGCACCTTCCCCAGCAGGATAAAGACCTTCTGTATTCAAACTTTGATAATCTTCCTTGCGTTTAATCCGAATTGGTGAAGAAGTCCGCGTTTCCACACCAGTTAAAACCGCATCATCCATCGCAAATCCTTTAATCTGTTTGTCAAAAGCCGGAAGTGCTTCGCGGATGGCTGCGATCGCATAATCTGGCAAACTTTCGCTCAAATCAGTCATCACAACTCCCGGCGTATAAGACGGCTGCACACTGCCTAGCGCCGTGGAAGGGCGATTTGCCAAAAAATCACCCACAAGCTGCCCAGGGGCGTTGTAAGTGCCACCTCCTAACTCAAATGCCCGTTCTTCTAGGCGACGTTGAAACTCAATTCCTGCTAAGGGATGACCCGGATAATCCTCCGGCGTGATACCCACCACAATCCCGCTGTTAGCATTGCGTTCATTGCGAGAATATTGGCTCATCCCATTCGTGACAACTCGCCCCGGTTCTGACGCAGCAGCCACTACCAAACCACCGGGACACATACAGAAACTATATACAGAACGATTGTTTTGGCAATGGTGAACCAGTTTGTAATCGGCGGCGCCCAAAAGCTTATGGCCCGCGCGATCGCCAAAACGACAGCGATCAATGATAGTTTGGGGATGTTCGACCCGAAAACCAATAGAAAATGGTTTTGCTTCGATGTAAACCCCGCGCGAAAACAACATTTCAAAAGTATCGCGGGCGCTGTGTCCCACCGCCAGAACTATATAATTACTAGCAATATATTCTCCACTGGCGAGGGTAAGTCCCTGCACTTTTCCATTTTCAATGTGGATATCTTCCACACGAGTTTGAAACCTAATCTCTCCGCCTAATGATTCTATTTGGGCGCGAATACTTTGGACAATTCCCACCAGTTTGAACGTACCAATATGCGGTTTATTAATATATAAAATTTCCGGTGAAGCTCCCGCATTCACAAGTTCCGTCAGCACCTTGCGTCCATAATGCTGAGGATCTTTAACTTGGCTGTAGAGTTTGCCATCGGAAAAAGTACCCGCACCACCTTCGCCAAACTGGGCGTTAGATTCTGGGTTGAATTCTGCTTTTTTCTTCCAAAATCCAAAGGTATCAACCGTGCGATCGCGCACGGCTTTTCCGCGTTCTAAAAGGATGGGACGAAACCCCATTTGTGCCAGCATCAGACCGGCAAACATACCGCACGGCCCTGTACCAATCACAATGGGGCGAATCGTCAAATTGCTGGGGGCTTTGGCTACTAAGCGATAACTCGTGTCTGGCGTCACCATTACATGAGGATCTTTTTTGAAGCGTTGGAGAAGTTGCTTTTCCTGTGTCGTCTCTACATCCAGAATATAGACAAGGAGGATTTCTCCTTTTTTACGAGCATCGTAGCTGCGCTTGAAGATGGAATAGCCGAGCAATTCTTCGGGGGGAATTTGCAGCTTTTTGACTAGCGCGCTGGCGATCGCATCTTGAGGATGATCTAGGGGGAGTTTTATTTCGGTTATTCGTAACATATAGCGGAAGGAAGAAGGAAGAAGGAAGAAGGAAGAATAAAAATCCCGAACATAAGTATTATAACTATTTAAGCGGACATCCTATGGGCGATCGTCATCGGTCGATCGACTTTAGATTGTAGATTTTAGATTGAAGAAACGTTATAATAAGCAAAAAATTAAGTTTTGTAAAGACCCTTGACTGCAACATTTACACCCAAAAACAGCCGCACCTGGCACGCTCTCAACCCCCTGTGGCAAGGAGCCGAAGACGCAGTACAGAAGGGTTTGCCCCACACCAAGCTCGCACCGGCGTGGCAAATACTGCTCCTGGGCGACGGTTCCCCCACCCGTCACCTGCAACTGCTGACAGGGGAACCGACAGAAGTTGATGTCATCGATATGTCTTTAGTGGGTGAAGACGCAGACGGCGCGCCGGAGCAAATTGTAGCCGTTCCGGGGCCTCGTCTGCGCCGACAAGTGTGGCTGCGAACTGCTTCTGGACAGCGTTTAGCCTATGCGACTTCTTGGTGGGAAGCGAGTCACGTAGATGAATATTTGCAAAATAAATCTTTGCCAATTTGGGCCAGTTTAGCGCGGCTGCGGACAGAATTGTATCGCGATGTGCAGGGCATTTATTGCGGTGATTCGGTAGCCTTGGAGTCAGCTTTTGAACAGTCGGGGCCTTTTTGGGGGCGACACTATTTGTTTTGGCATCACGGGAAGCCCTTGACTCTGATTTATGAGGTTTTTTCTCCTTATTTAACTAAGTATTTGGGGCCGATGCAATTGGATGTTGATTGAGACTGAGATATTGCACCATTATCAATCAGGCTTTCAGGGCGGGCTAGAAGCCCAACCCCTACTCCCCACAAGAACTTTACCTATTGTGGAACGGGCATCTTGTGGCTTTCAGGGCGGGCTAGAAGCCCACCCACAAGAAAATTTACCGATTGTGGAACAGGCATCTTGCCTGTTCTTAAGAATAGTTCCGCTGAAATTTAACTCGCAAACCGTCGCGCGGATGAGGAATCGGTACTGTGATTAAATTCAAATCTTGATCCGGCAACAGATCCCATTCAAAATCCCGAACAATCCTTGCTGCAAACAACTTCATCTCTAACCGAGCAAATTCTTTGCCCAAACATTCTCGCAAACCGCCGCCAAAGGGCACGTAACTGAAAGGTTTAGCCGATCGCTCGGAGCTAAATCGATCGGGATCGAAGCGATCGGGTTCAGGATAAAGTTGACTATCCTGATGGGTTTGATTAATCTCAGAAAGCACACTCCAACCCTTGGGAATTTCATAGCCGCCGAACTCACAAGCATTAATAACTGTCCGAAAAATACCTCCCACCGGTGGAACTAAACGCAGCACTTCTCGCAGTACCTGTTCTAAATAGGTCATTTGTTTGAGTTGTTCCAGGGTTAGCGGTTCCGTAGCGGGGAACTGCTGCTGTTCGGCGCGGACTTTTGCCATCACATCGGGATTTTGAGCTAGGAGAAGACAAAAAGAGGCGATCGCCGAAGTCAGAGTCTCGTGTCCTGCAAACAGCAGCAACAGCACTTGATCTTTTAACTCATCCAAACTCAAACTATTTCCCTCGTCATCGCGAGCCGAAATCAGCAAACTCAAAGCATCATTGCCACTAGGGGTTCCTTGCTGGCGATCGCGAATAATCTTTTCCAGTTCTGCTAACAGTAACTTTCTGCCCTTTTTAGCTTTGCCAAACCGAGTAAAAGGCAAATCCCAAGGGATAGAAAATAAACCCTTGGCAAATGTTTCAAAATTATGTCCTAGCGCCGTTTCCGAACCATTATCAATCCCAACTAACAACTTACCCGCCACATCAAAAGTATAATTTCTCAGTTCCGGATACCAAGTTATGGTTTCCATTTTTGCCCATTTTTCCAAATAGCGCTGAGTGATATCTTCCATCGCGCCGATGTAGCCAACCAAAGCTCGCGGCTGAAACGCTTGGTACATCAACTTGCGCCGATTTATGTGGTTAGCACCCGTTTGCAACGCCAAGGAAAGCGGCCCTAAAAGCACTTTCGTACTCGGAGGAAAACTCACAACAAAATATTGGTTGTCATTGCTTAAAACAAACAAGTTAGCCTCTTGGCCACACATAAACACGGTTGGCTGTCCGAAAATGCTGCTTTTGAAAATGGGCCCGTACTGCTGGTGGCGTTTTTTGGCAAATTGGGAATCTTGCAAAAAGTTGAGGGTATCGCCAATTAGGGGTAAACCTAAACTGCCGGGAGGTAATGCCATTTGTGAGTGGTGATTTGTGATTTGTGATTTTTAATATCATATCAATTTTAGTTGTGGGGTGGGCAATACGCACCCGGCAAATTTCTGGTAAAATAACTTTTATCTGTTTGTAGCCTCTAGGGTGGGTCAGTCTTAAGGTTAGTACAAAAAACTCTGGTTTTTCCAACTGACGCACCTTACTAATTTTGCCGACCAACCAATTTAATTTTCTGTCCTTTTAATCGGAATCTCGATTATAAATTCAGTGCCTTTCCCCACCACCGAGAAACACTTAATTTCACCTTTATGTTTTTCGACAATAATTGAATGGGAAATAGCTAAACCCATCCCCGTTCCAGAACCGATCGGTTTTGTAGTATAGAAGGGGTCAAATATCCGCTGCTTGACTTGCTCGGTGATACCTGCACCGTTATCAGCAATTCTAATCACAGCCAGAGTACCTTCAACCTCTGTACGAATGCGGATAATTCCCTGCTTTTCGAGCGGTTGTTGTAAAACGTCAATAGCGTTAGCGATAATATTCATAAACACCTGATTCAACAGTCCGGCGTAGCACTCCACCCGTGGCAATTGTCCGTATTCTTTAACGAGTTGAATTGCGGGGCTATCGGGCTGAACTTTCAGACGGTGTTCTAAAATCATCAATGTGCTGTCGATGCCTTCGTGAATGTTAACCTTTTTCATGTCAGATTCATCAAGGCGAGAGAAATTCCGCAAACTCCTCACGATATCCCGGATGCGAGTAGCTCCCATCTGCATAGAAGACAGCATTTTCGGCAAGTCGTCTAGTAAGAAATCCATTTCTAACACCTCTATTTCCTCCTGAAGAGCTGCAGAAGGTTCCGGGTATTCATCTCGATACATTTGCAGCAGTTTCATTAGGTTTGTGGTGTATTCTTCTGTGTAGGTAAGATTGCCGAAAATAAATGTGACCGGGTTATTGATTTCGTGGGCGATTCCTGCTACCATCTGACCGAGACTAGACATTTTTTCTGCCTGTACGAGTTGAGTTTGAGCTTGCTGGAGTTCGCACAGAGTTACTTCAAGTTTTGCAGCTTGTTCTTGGGCTACCCGAGCTGAGTCGACGCTTTTAGTGTAAAGTTCAGATTGACTGATGGCGATCGCCAATTGATCGCCAATTGCCTCCACTAACTCCACTTCCTCTTTTGTCCACTTGCGTACCTCGCTGCAAGAAACGCAGCCAACAACACCAGTTAAACCCCCGGCACTTTTAATCGGTAAATCCAAGACAGACTTGCAACCAAGCTCCAAAAAGAATTTTTGTTCTACGGGATCGCTGAGAGTTGCAACATCATCTATTTGATAAACTTCCAAATTAGCGATTTTTTGCGGCAGCGTACCCGTTATGTCAGCAGGGAAATAACCCAAAAGAGAGAACAAATCATCATTTTTAGCTTCGTGGACGACATCCCAAGCAGGTGGCGAAGCATCTGGCAAATACCAGATAAACACACAGCGATCGACTTGCAGCAAGTCGCGAATCTGCTGCACAGTTGTTGCCAAAATAGTATCTAAGTCTAGAGATTCGCGGATATTGCTAGCTAGCTGGTTCAGCAGTGCTTCCTGCTCCGCTAACTTGCGGAATCGCGCTTCCGAAGCTTGCAATTTTCGTTGAGCTTCTTTTTGTTGTGTAACGTCCAAACCCAAACCGATTAAGCCTATCGCGGTGCCGTTGGCCTCTTTTACCTTAGCTTTAATTACCTCTAAATGGTGATTTTTACCGTCAGCAAACTGAATAATTTCATCAGCATAAAAAGGAGTATCTTGACTCCAGACTTGCACGTCAGACGCCATGCAGTTAGCAAATGCTTCCGCTCCCAAAATTTCTGAAGAGTGAGATGCTGCCAAAAATCTTTCTTCAGGAACGTTCACAGATTCGCAAAAAGTTTTGTTAACCAACAGCATCTTGCCTTTAGTGTCAGTCAGCCACACCCAAATGGGAGCGTTGTCAATAATTGCCCTCAAGGTTTGCTTTTGTCTGGCGAGAGCTTCTTCTGTTTGTTTGCGCTTAATTCCCAGGGCGATCGCATCCGCTACCGAGGCAAAAGCCACCAGCGTTGATTCCTTCAACTTGTGCCGAGAAAATAGAGCGATTACTCCCACTAACTGATTGTCAACAATTAGCGGATATCCCGCAAAAGCCACCATTCCTTCTCGTGAGGCCCATTCTTTGTCGTGAAGTCGGGGATCTTCTTGCACAGAATTAGTGATGTGAGGTTTTCGCTCCAGGGCGATTAAACCAATCTTGAACTCGCCGACAGCAATGCGGGTGTAAGCGCCGTCAATGCCAGTATATATCCCCGCGCTTGCTTCCAGTTCCAATACATTTTCCTCTTCATTCAGCGTCCAAATCCGAGCAAAGGCAGCATCCAAATGGCGCACAACTGCATCGGCGCAATATTGTAAAGTTGCAAGCAAAGTCTGGTTTTGAGTTAGAGCAATTCCCACATCTGCTGTGAATACAGAAAGTTTCAATTGTTCTGCTAAAGCTTGTTCTGCTATTTTGCGCTCTGTAATGTCCGTAGCAGCACCAAGACGCTGCTTAATTTTTCCGTCCTCTGTTCTGCTAAATACAATATTCCGGCTGACTAACCAGTGCCAACAATTCTGTCGATCGCGTACCCGGTATTCGTACTCAATAACTTCGCCGTCGGGAGCATTTTCTAATTGCTGAAAATATCCGGGAAATTTAGCTAAGTCGTCAGGGTGGATGATGGTGGGCAGTAGATTGCTGCCCATGTTTTCAACTTCTGCGCTCGTATAGCCGAGGGTGTCACTGATTTCGCGGTTGCTGTAGACATTTCGCTGCTCACTTTCATCGTAAACAAAGAGAAGATTCGGACTGGTATTGGCAATTCGCTCAACAAAACGCTGACTCTCTTGCAGCGCTGCTTCTGCTTGTTTTTGAGCGGTAATGTCGCGGCCGACACCATAGATCAATTCTTCCTCGTAGAAACGGGTAGCAGTCCAGGCTATCCACTTGTAAGAACCGTTGCGACAGCGCCAGCGGTTTTCAAACCCAACGGTATTATTCCCCGCAGCAATACTTTCAGCTTCTTTTAAAGTAGTTTCGCGATCGTCTGGATGCACGAATTCAAGGAAGAGTTGGCCAACCATTTCTCCTGGGGAATAGCCGAGTATTTTTTCTGCTGCTGGGTTGATGCGTTTTACATAACCGTCAAAACCAAGGACGCACAGCAGATCTAGCGACAGGCTAAAAAAGCGATCGCACCCGTCGGGATTGCTGGATGGGCGATCGTCCGCTAGGGCCGAAGAAGCGTTTGAGCGCGCCGATACCGCGAAAAATACAATATTTGTTATGGCCAAAAATCCCAGGGCGAGTGGGCTATCGTAGAAATTATCACCGCTGCCAGCTACCAGCCACCCGTTTAACACCAGCAGTACAATTATCAAAATTGAGAATACACTGCCAGGGGCGATCGGCGCTACGCTGATTTTTTTTTCATACTGCTTTCTAGATTCTGCTTTTTGTATTGTGGTGACTGCTGCCGTAATTTTTCTCCACAACACTTGCAGCAATTTCACCAATTTAGTGCTTTTGGATTCTTCTAGTGGAACTGAATGTTTCATTTTTTTACTCTAGAGTTACTTTGAGTTTTGCTGATTTTAAAAAAATTACACTAAAGATTTTTAAATATTATAAATATTTCCTATTTTGCGAACTCTAGTATTGGATAATTGCGTAAATTTACGCAACACAAGCCGATAATTAAGTGTTGTTACGGAAGTAGCAACCAATCTCTTTTTAGCTGGGGTACGCATTTTCTAATTTTTCCGACTCATAGAGAGAGTTTACTTATAATACTACGCGACATATTGTTGTTAGTCATTGGACATTTGGCCTAATTTAGCTAGTCCTGGACGCACAAACTCGCACTCCTGGGTGCAGAACCTAATTATGTAGGCTGCGCCTGAAGCTGCTTACCGCGTTAGAGTAGCGTGTTATACCCCAGTTTTTTCGTCTAGAAATAACTGGGTTTGATGTAGGAAAATACTGCGTGGAGCGCCCTGGCTGTGGGTTGAAAAACCGGGAATATTAGTCAAGTTCAAGCAGGTTGAATTTGACCATAAATTATGAAGTTAAAATAAAGATCAACTGCTAATTTGTGAAGAAAAAATGAAAAAAATCTTCGTAAGCTGTTCTGGATTTAAATTTTATGTCAAAAAACAATACAACTCTTGTGGGGAGTAGGGGTTGGGCGTCTCGCCCGCCTCGAATATGCAATTTAAATGCGCGACAGGTTAGCAGTTTTTCGTTGCCCGATATGTTCGCGCGTCAGCCCTAATTAGTACAGGACTTACGCACAGCCTCAATATATAGTGTTTTGTAAGGGCAAACCCCCCGTGGTTGCCCCCATACATGGGATGATTGCGTCAGTCCTATAGTAATTGGGAACTTGTACGATCATCGTGTAGCCGAAGTATTGGTAGCGGGCAATTGGTACTTGATACGAGTTTAAAACACTAGATATTAATTTTGTTCTGATTCATCTGCAGGCGATGGGGCCCAAGCAGCTTGGCGACCTAGTTGCTGTTGCCGAATTCGCTCCAAATTCCCCGCAGGAATAGCAGCTATAAGTTGTCGCGTGTAAGCTTGCTGCGGTTGGCGGTAAATGCGCTCGGCAGTGCCAATTTCCTCGATTTTACCTTTGTTCATGACGATCGCCCGATCGCTCATAAACTTGACCACGCTCAAATCGTGAGAAATAAAAATATAAGTCAGTCCAAACTCTGTTTGCAACTCCTTCAGCAAATTTAAAACTTGCGCCTGCACCGACACATCTAATGCGGAAACGGACTCATCGCAAATAATAAACTTAGGATTCAAAGCCAAAGCTCTAGCAATACAAATTCGCTGCCGCTGTCCGCCCGAAAACTCGTGAGGGTAGCGCCGCATAAAATCGGGATTTAAACCCACTCTCTCCAACACATAAGCCGCGCGATCGCGCTGTTCTTTTTGGTTCTTACCAAAGCGGTGAATCACCATCGGTTCCATCACCGCATCCCCAATATTCAGGCGCGGATCCAGAGAACTAAAAGGGTCTTGAAAAATGATTTGCAGATCGCGCCGCAGCCACCGCAATTTGCGATCGTACTCTTTTTGCATCCGATAATTAGCCATCCACTGCGATGCCGAACTACTTTTCGCAGGAGGCGTAATTTCTTGACCTTCAAAAAACACTTTACCGCTGGCGATCGGAATTAATTGCAGCAAAGCTCTCGCCAAAGTTGATTTCCCGCAGCCAGACTCGCCCACCAAACCCAAAGTCTCGCCCGGATAAACCTCAAAAGAAATATCGTTTACCGCCATAAACAAGCGTTGAGTTTCGCCAAACATCCCCTGCACCGGAAAACCGACGCGCAAGTTATTAACAGCTAGCAAAGGGCCGGAAATATGCGGCAGCCGAGGCGGTTTTCCTGTTACAAAAGCGGGATTTTCCCCGCTGTTGTCGCTGTCTAAATCGGCATTTTTCTCGACAATTACTAATTCGCCGCTAGCATTTGTGGTGACATCCATAAAATCGGAAACGGTCGGCAAGCGGCGCATTTGCCGATCAAGAGTTGGGCGGCAAGCTAATAGACCTTTTGTGTAAGGATGTTGGGGATTGCTGAAAATTTGTTCGATCGCACCGCACTCAACAATCTTGCCTCGGTACATCACCGCCACCGTATCGCCAATTTCAGCAATGACGCCCAAATCGTGGGTAATAAAAATCATTGCCATGCCTCTAGAGTCTCGCAACTCGCGCAGCAAAGCTAAGATTGTTGCCTGCACGGTTACGTCCAAAGCCGTGGTCGGTTCATCAGCAATTAATAAAGTTGGATTGCAAGAAATGGCCATTGCAATCATCACGCGCTGAATTTGGCCGCCTGAGAGTTCGTGGGGATAGCGATCGAGCATAGCTTGTTTTTGGCCGTTGACGAGCTGCATCAAATCGCGATCGTCCTCCATAACTGCTTGATTCCCCGCAGCAGCCCGGGAGTGCTCTTGCTGCAAAGCCAAACACCGCTGCCTGAGCTCATCGTCGCCCGGTAGCAGCTTCACTTCTTGCAGCAGAGAAGCAGCTTTGCGCCGCGCTTCTGTCTGCGACACCTTTTGGTGCAAACAAATGGCTTCTGTGAGTTGAAATCCGATCGTATAAACGGGATTGAGCGAACTCATCGGCTCTTGAAAAATCGTCGCAATCTGGCTGCCCCGGTATGTTTGTTTTTCCCTGTCCGGCATTTCCAGCAGATTCACAGGCCCATTGCTAGCGCCGTCTTTTGTCGAATAAAACCAAATTTCGCCATCGATTTTCGTTGACGAACTCGACAGCAAACCCATAACAGCGAGGGATGTTACCGATTTTCCCGATCCCGACTCTCCCACGATGCCCAGAGTTTGCCCTCGCTTGACCTCAAACGAAATGCCGTCAACCGCTTTGACTGTTGCAGACGCATCGCCTGCGTCCGCAGATTGAAATTCAACTCGCAGGTTGCGAACTTCTAGGACGGTTTCACTCATGGAGGTCTATGGCAAAAGTTAAATGGAGATTAAGTGGATTGTAGCAGGGCCTGGTAAATTACCCAGCACTGACCTGAGTACAGGTACAGTGTGGGCTTTCAATAGCCCTGAAATGATCTTGCACATTGCAAAACAATCTCGAACCTTCGGGCTTATTTACGAAAGCCCCAATAGCAGCAATATTCTTACTGCCGTTTAAGTCGGCATCACCTTTCCATCCACAATGACCACAAGCGAACTTTTTCCCATTCCTATAAGACTCACCCTTTACAGGATGAATGTGATTGCACTTGTGGCACATTTTGCTGGTGTATCTAGGCTCAACAAACAGAATCTTTACGCTATGCTTTATAGCTTTGTAGATGAGGAATTGACGCAACTGAAAGAACGCCCAGCTATTACTAAGTCTCCGCTCTTTCTGCGAGCGTGGCTGCTGATTTGTGCGTTCCCTAATTCCCGTCAAATCTTCCAAAGCGATAACTTGATTTTTGTTTTGAGCGTTGGTTACGATTACGATACGGTGACTGATAGTGTGATTTACTAAGGTCTGAAAGCGTTTTTCCTTGCCCGACAACCGTTTCAACAATTCTCGACATCTACGCCGAGAGCTGCGTGTGCCTTTCGTGGCTTTTCGCTGGATATTTGCTCTCAACTTGGCATAATGATTTCTAACTTTGGTAATTTGTTTACCGCTAAATGTATCTCCATCAGAAGTAACTGCAATATCAGTCCTACCCAAATCACAGCCCAAAACTTGATTGCTGGGTGGAGGATCGGCTGGCTGAGATTCAAGCTGAATATTAAGATAGTAACTGCCATTTTTGCGTTTGCACAAAGTAGCCGTCTTGGGGTTTTGACCTTTCAATAATCCAAGTTTGTAGTTCCCGATAGCCAGTGCAAACCGCTCCCTACCACCAGTAGTAGTCAAACTTACTGTCCAATCTTTTTCCCTAAAAGAAAAGATACGGGGATCGTAAGTGACGCTAGTAGGAGCAAATTTGTTAACAGGCTTCCCATCTTTTTTAGCTGTTTTTCTGTTGCCAGAAACCCGTCTAATAGCATGGATTGCCAACTGCGCCGAGAGTCCAAACATATCTCTGACATTGTTATATACCAAGGATTGCATCGCCAATTCATTTGTCCGAGTTGGCGACACAGTTTGATTCACATATTCACAAGCACTCGCGAACGCCTGAAGGGTTGCATCAATTTTGATGGACTGCTCAGGCGCTACTTGGAGCTTGCAAGATACTGTCAGGACTTGTTTCATGACAAGATTGTATCAGGTATTGAAGGCAGAAGGCACGGGGAAAGTTTTAAGATTGCTTCGTTCCTCGCGAAGCGTGGCAATCTGAAAACTCAGAGCTAGTTATAGCGGCTCTCAATCAGGTGAGGTACTCGCCGGCTTTCTTACCAATTCCCCAATCGAAAATCGAAAATCCCAATCAGTACCTCACTCAATTGACAATTGCGATAAGTGCCTTCTGCCTGCACTTTTCCTTAAAAACCGATGACTTGAGTGTCAGCAGGCAGTGCAGTGGCCTCGGAGACCTTTTTAAACACAGTTGCCTGCTCGTTTAAGGAATTAGGTCTGGCCTGTCCGGGATTAGTGCCTTGCAACTGAAGGCGCATTTGACCTTCGGGAGTCAATTCAAAAACAGTCTCAACGGTTTCTGTGCTGCTGAGGCCGACATCAATGTGCATCGGTTTTTCACCGAGATTAACTTTGTACCTCATTTCTTTGGCGCGGGCTGCTCCGTCGGGGCCTTTAGCCATGAGAAACAATTTGCCTTCTGGGGCAAAGACGAAGGTGAAAGACTGACCGGAGGGGACTGTGCCTTGCCATTGACCTAGGAGTTGCGTGTCAATGTTGCTGGCGGCCGGGGCTGTAGCTTGAGCAATTGTTGGTGCTGCTGCGGATGCCGGGCCGAGTGAGGTGTTGAAGCTAATGAGGATGCCCAAGCAAAGGCTACCTGCGATCGCTTTACCAATCATTTTTGAATTAGACATGAGACCGATCTAAAAATTGGTTATTTGTTTTGTACACTGTAGCGGTAAAACCGTACTTTGTTTAGTTTAAATCTCTTTTAGGGATAGATATAGTTTGAGGTTCAAACCTGCAACGCAGTTGTCATCCCCGGACTAAAGCTTTTCCTGAGCTTGTTGAAGGGTCACGGGGCTTTCAGTTTTTTTTATTGTAAAATCCAATACAAATCCGGCTTAAGCTGCACAGTTCGCTGTTCTGAGTTGATTGTTTTTAACTCAAAACAGCTAATTGACTATTGGCTTCGATCGCACCCCCAGATAGTTTGGCCGATCAATTACATTAATAGTCTTTCATTAATTTTTTTCAGTATCGGGTTCGACTTGTTCTGTCGGAGATTCCGGCGCGGGTTCCTGTGGATTTCGCGATCGTTTCATGCGATCCAATGCCTCTGCGTAAGACCAAGCCACGCTCACAAGAAAAGCTTTCGCCATGCCGGACAAATTTTGTGTATCCTCGCTTTTGGGCGGTTCAGCTTTTCGGTTGCCGTCGTTCATCATGTTTTTGTTTTCTCCCGGCCAGGTTTTTTTAGCGACTTGTTGCAGTCTGCGATCGATACCCACCAATTATGATTTTTATTGCACCCGCACCCTACTTATCTTTGAGGGTATGACCTTGATTAGCACAAATAATATCATAAATACGCTGATTCGATGACCGCATCAGAAAGAAACCTTCACTTCGCTGGTTGCCCGCAGCACCGACTCTTGCAGAAAAGTGCGCTTGTAAGGTTCGATAACTTGATTAATAGCTTGATTTTTTTCTAGCTACTTTCATAAATTAAAATAACTATTTTAGAGTTTTATCTAATCCGAACTCCCGATCTCTTGAGCAACTGCCCAGAGTCCTCTAATACGGTTAGCCCTTCCCGAAACCGAGGGGTAATAACTGCCTTGACAAATTCCTGCCATTCTGATTCAGAAATTGTCTTGCCTCCCGGTTTAGTTAAGCCAAAATACAGTTCATCTTTGAGGAGATTTGTTTGCTTGGCATTAGTATCTGAAGTTTCACGAAGTTGAGCGCGGGCAAGTGTTGCCGGACAAACAGGCAGGATGAACAGCAGGCCGGTCAGGCAAAGACTGTGAAGATGTTTATTCATCTCACATCTTGCACCATTCTCGCTTAACGGGCTCTGGGGCCCGTTCCACAAAAGATAAATTTTCTTGTGGAACAGGCCGGAAAGCCTGTTCATAAAAGGCTAATTGAGAATGGTGCAACGTATGAGTTCATAGGACTTCGTTTGAGTCTTGAGCGCTTTCAACCGCCGAGTCTTATAAACGGGGTTTGTCACCCAAATTTGATATAATTTAACATAAAACGCTTCCCACCCAAAAACCCAGTTTCACAAGAGAAACCGGGTTTTTGAATGTCAGTCCTAGTTTATTTATGCTCGCCTACTTGCTTGCGTCTGCCCTATTAATCCTTTAATTCGCGGATACTTCTCTTAGCAGTGTCTTGGTACATCTCGCCGAATTCTTTCACGGCTGCTCCTGCTTCTTGCCCAATCTTCTGAGCTCGATCGCCCGGAGAGTCTGAGGTTTCGCGAGCTTCTTGTCTCCATTCCCGCGTTGTTTGGGGTCTTTCAGTATTGTTTAGATCCGCTTTTGAGCTGGCTTGCGTGCCGAAAGCTTTGTTACTATGTCCCGCATCAACATTGGTGGTCAGCAGCAGAAAACCGACCAGGACAACACTCAAAAAACTCTTGATTTGAAAGCCCTTAAGCAGGGAACTGATGCGAGCAATGGCTGTGGAAATCAAATTCATCTCGGTAATACTCCCTAAGTTGATTGGTGATAATTTTCAACATTTTTTCATCAAATTGACTCGCTCCAAAATCCGTAGCTAATGCGAGGGTAAGCCAACTTAGCTTCAACTTGCGATTAACCACCTAAAGCGAGTTATAGGTTAGCGATAAAATCTGGTATACACGCTACCTATGTGTCAGCCAATTAGCTTTTTCACACATGAATATCACGTTAACAGCAGGCAAATAGTTCTACCTCTAACTAAAGTCATAACTTAGTTATAAGCAAAAAAAATATTTTTCAGCACAGGGTTAGACAATTTTTAATCAATCATGCTATGCAGGGAAAATTTTTATTGCAAGCGATCGCCCGTTTTCACGTCAAACCAGTGCAGCAACTGAGGCGGAAAAACCAGCTCTACAATTTCTGAATTCCAGTGGCGGTCATTGGGCAGCAAAGCCCGCACCGTTACAGAGTCCACACCTTTAACTCGGACGCTAACTAAATTTTGCATTCCCAAGTTTTCCACTAAATAAACCTCACCTTTAATTGCCTCTGAACCCGGCAGCTTGCCGGCCTCTACATCTGCAAAGCCGACGTGTTCCGGGCGAATTCCCAATACAATTTCTGGAGGCACAGTCGGCATATTTGGGAGTGGAACTCGAAAATCCCCCAACTGAGCAAAATTGCCCTGGCATTTAAGCACGAGCAAATTCATTTGCGGGCTGCCCACAAAACCAGCTACAAACTGATTTGCAGGACGAGTATAAATTAAGTGTGGCGGATCGAGCTGCTGCACGTTGCCACTGTTGAGAACTGCGACTTTGGTAGAAAGCGTCATGGCTTCGGTTTGGTCGTGAGTTACGTACACTACAGGAGCTTTTTGGGAGGAAAATAATTGTTTGAGTTCGGCCCTAACTTTTTCCCGTAATAATGCGTCGAGATTGCTCAAAGGTTCGTCGAGCAAAAATACTTCCGGTTGGCGCACTAATGCGCGGCCGAGGGCTACTCGCTGCCGCTGTCCGCCTGATAGTTTTCCTGGTTTGCGATCGATTAATTCCGTCAATCCGAGGGATGCTGCAACTTCTGTCACTAACCGATTGATTTCACCGGAGGAGATTTTGCGAAGTTTGAGGCTCGATGCCATATTCTCGTATACTGTCATGTGCGGATAAAGCGCGTAACTTTGAAAAACCATTGCAATATCGCGATCGCCCGGTCTGAGATAAGTGACATCGCGATCGCCAATTCTAATCTCGCCCCTAGTCGGCTGTTCCAACCCTGCAATTAACCGCAGCGTCGTAGATTTGCCACACCCCGACGGCCCCAACAAAGTCAGAAATTCCCCTTCGCTGACATCCAAACTAATGTCTTTTACGGGAACAACTTTAGGGCTGTAGGTTTTATTGAGGTTTTTTAGTTGCAGTTTTGCCATGATTTTTAAAGTGTTGAGTGTTGACTGTTGACTGTTGACTGTTGACTGTGTTGTTTGACTCGTTTCCAGGCAGAGCCTAGGAACCAGTTCAATCTAAAATCTAAAATCTAAAATCTAAAATCGATTTATCCTTTTACCGCCCCCGCAGTTAAACCCTGAACGATGCGCCGCTGGAACACCAAAACCAGCAAAACCAAGGGCAAAGTTCCCAAAACGGTAGCTGCGGCGATCGGGCCGTAAGGAATCTCAAATACTGACACCCCGCTAAGTTGAGCCGTGGCGACGGGGATTGTTTTGAGAGATTCGCGAGTCATAAATGTTAGTGCAAAAATAAACTCGTTCCAAGCTGAAATAAATGTCAAAATTCCAGTTGTGACTAACGCGGGAAATGTCATCGGTAGCACGATTTGCCACAGCATTTGGAAAGTGTTGTATCCGTCAACTTTAGCGGCATCTTCCAAATCTTTTGGCAACTGTTGAAAGAAACTTCGCATCACCAAAATTGTCAGGGGCAGATTGATCGCAGTGTAAGGAATAATTAAGGCTAAATAATTATTGCCTAAATTCAAAGCTTTGACAATTTCCAGCAGTCCCAAAAATAGCAGCACCGCCGGAAATAGGGTAACTATCGTCACAGTTGCCAGGATGATTCTCTCGCCCCACAACCGCAACCTGGCCAAAGCGTAAGCTGCGGGAGCGCCTACTGCTAAACACAGTAATGTTGAAGTAATGGAAACAAAAGCGCTATTTAAAATGTAAAGTGCAAACGGGCGGCGCTGGAATAGGGACAGGTAATGCTCGAAAGTAATTCGTTTGGGAATGTAGACGTTGGGAATCGCGGAAATATCTGCATTTACTTTAAAAGAAGTTAGCACCTGCCAGATAATAGGTGCGAGGAAATATGCCACAATTAAGAGCGCTGAGATTGGCAAGATTAATTGCCGGATGTCAAAGGTTTTTTTGCTAGGTTGTTCGCGGGCGATCGACATAATTTATACAAATGAAAGGAACGTGCAACTGTTGGTTATCTAAAATTCAAAATCCAAAATCTAAAATCGTCTTAGTTTCCTCCTGCTGCATTAGTGCGGGCTCTCGATAACAGGTAAGCGGCGATCGCAACTGCTGCCACTAACAGCAAAAAAGTACACACCACCAAAGCCGCGCCATACCCAAAGTCTAAATACCTCATTACCGTGCTGTAAATGTAGATAGAAACCGTCTCCGTTGCCCCCGCCGGTCCCCCTCCCGTCATCACCTGAATCAAGTCAAAAATGCCGAAAGATTGGGCAAATCGAAACAGCAAAGCAATCACAATTTGCGGCATCAGCAGGGGCACGGTAACTTGACGGAAACTCTGCCAGCTACTCGCGCCGTCAATAGCGTGTGCTTCGTACAAATCACCTGGAATTGATTGCAATCCCGCTAGTAAAAGCAAGCTGACAAAGGGCGTAGTTTTCCAGACATCGGCTGTAATCACTGCCATCATTGCCAAAGTCGGATCTCCCAACCAGCTAATGCTATTTTGAATCAATCCCAAACGCCTCAAAATGTCGTTAATTACGCCGTATTGGTCGTTAAAAATCCACGCCCAAGCTACTCCCATCAATGCAGTCGGCAGCGCCCAAGGTAGTAGGGAGATTGTGCGAACAATGCCACGCCCTGTGAAAGATTGATTTAAAACTAAGGCAATGCCCATACCGAGAATTAATTCCAGTAAAACAGAGGCGACTGTAAATACTGTGGTGTTGCCTAAAGTTTGCCAGAAACGCCCGTCGCCTAACATTCGACTGTAGTTAGCAAAACCGGAAAAAACCAGTTTTAATTCTGTACCGAGGTTTTGGGTGAATAAACTCAGCCAAAAAGCGCGTAATATTGGGTAAGCAAATACTAGGATCAGAATTATCAAAGCTGGTGCTACTAATATCCATCCGGTTTTTTGTTCGCGCTGTCGCATCTTGTCTAATTGCATATTGTTCACCTTTATTTAATTTATTTTTGGGCGGGCTAGAAGCCCAACCCCTACTCCCCACAATAGAATTAGCTTTTGTGGAACAGGCAAGATGCCTGTTTCTAACTCTTTGTGGAACAGGCAAGATGCCTGTTTCTAACTCTTTGTGGAACAGGCAAGATGCCTGTTTCTGACAGAGGCAAGATGTCAAATTTACGAAGCTTGGGGTTGTTTCAAACTGCCTAATAAATTGCGAGTTTCGCTAGCTGCTGCTTTCATTGCTTGTTCTGCACTCATTCTCCCGGTAAAAGCTGAACTCAAATAACGCTGCAAAATATCAGAAGCTTGAGCGTATTGTGCCAGGGGCGGGCGCAAAGCTGACCGTTCCACTACTTTTAGCAGTTGCGGGTAGTGGGGATATTTGGCGACTATTTCTTTGTTGGTAAATAGGGATTTGTAACTGGGAATTAAACCTGTTTCTAAAATAAATTTGCGTTGGGTTTCCTCGCTGGTAAGGTACTGAATTGCTTTCCAGGCTTGTTCTGGATGTTTTGAGGTTTTGGCAATTCCCCAGCCCCAGCCGCCCAAGCAGGAACCGCCTGTTTTACCCGTACTGCTGAGCATTGGCTCGATCGCAATTTTGCCTCTAACATTCGATCCTTCGGCATTTGCCAGCTTCCAAACATACGGCCAGTTTCGCAAAAACAGCGCTTTGCCATTTTGAAACAACAGCCGGGTTTCTTCTTCGCCGTAGGTGGTGACACCCGGAGGAGAAATGCCCGAGGCGATCGTATTTTTGAGAAATTCCACTGCTTTAATTGCTTCTGGTTTATCTAACCCAACTTCAAAAGTTTGAGGGTTTGCCCAGAAGCCGCCGAAACCGGAAAGCACCTCGACAAACATCGCAGAGACTCCCTCGTATTGTTTGCCTTGCCACAGATAACCCCAAGTTGCTTTTCCCTGTTTTTGCAAGTTTTGAGATATTTTTACCATCTCTTCAAAGGTTTTCGGCGCTGGAATTTTCGCTTGTTCTAAAATGTCTTTGCGGTAGTAAAGCATTCCGGCATCGGAAGCGTGGGGAATTCGGTAAAGTTTGCCCCGATACCGTCCGCCTTCGACGTTACCTTGGATGAATTTTGATAGTTGTTCGGGGGAAATTCTGTCTGTCAAATCGCTTACCCAACCTGCGGCTGCAAATTTGGGAACCCAGACAATATCCATGTTGATGATGTCGTAGGGCGATTCGCCTAAAAGAAAGGCAGATGTGTAAAGATTTTCTATGAGGTTGCTGTCAAAAGGCCCTTCTATGAGGTTGATGCGAATGTCGGGGTTTTTCTGTTCAAATTCTTTGACAAAGGGTCTCCAGTTAACAAGGTCTTGACCTTGCATTAACATGGTGAGCACGACTGGCTGTTGAGTCAGTGCCGGCAGAATAAATAAAAGCAAGACGGTGGCTAATGTGACAGCGAATAAGGCTAAAAGGCGAGGCTTCTGCCTTCGTTGCGGCGGGGAATTTATTTT
Organism: Microcoleus sp. LAD1_D3; assembly: GCF_036702135.1. NCBI lineage: Bacteria > Bacillati > Cyanobacteriota > Cyanophyceae > Oscillatoriales > Microcoleaceae > Microcoleus > Microcoleus sp. LAD1_D3. The sequence continues at coordinate 198,989 of NZ_JAUBSB010000004.1, forward strand.
TTGCATTTGTTTTTGAGAAGTGGCTGTGCGATCGCCTTATTTCTCTGATAACTCGCTTTCTTTTGTTTCGCTGGATTTAGCGAGTTTGTGCAATAAAAATTTAAGTAAACTTTAGCTTACTTAATAATGCTTGAGTGAAGAACCCAAATTTTGATTTAACAATCTTGATCGCGAGTTAAGCCAACATCTATCTACAGATAGATATTGAGATAATTGTCTAATATAGCAGTTGTCAATCGGATGAAACTCACATCTTGCACCATTGTCAAGAACAGGCAAGATGCCTGTTCCACAATGAAATTCATCTCTTGTGGAACAGGCATCTTGCCTGTTCCTAAACAAGTAATTAAGAATGGTGCAATATCTCAGATGAAACAAAGTAGGGACTTATGCCCAGCCTAATTCCCTACAAAGGCTCGCATACAATCTATATTTATCCCTATTTTTAAGAATTGGTATAACTTTTGCCGATCGCCCGACCCACGATCTATTCTGCTATAAAAACCCGGTTTCTGAGTAAGTCCTAAATACAAAAAACACCGCTCCTCAAAACAGGAGAACGGTGCATAGGGGGTGTTATGGGTTGTTGTCTGGGATTAACCTTAACAAATCACGATCGGCTGAGGCTATGGCTTGTGATGGTTCAAAAATTGGCACAAACCTGAATGATTGCCCGCCGCTCGATCGACCTTTCTACCTTTGGGATTAGCCCAACCATTCGACCACAGCATCTTGCTTGCTATTGGTGCGCCGTTCTGGGGTTTCGCGGTTGAATTTCAAGTGGATGGCGCGGTTTTGTTCACCGTCTGCTGCTACTGCAAAAATCGGATAGTCGATTAAGCCGTCTTGGAAGGACATCTGGAAGCGGAAAGTGCCGTCAGCATTGAGTTTAATCGGCTGTCCGCCTACGTAGACTGTGGCGTCGGGCTCGGTGGCGCCGTAGACGATCAGTTCGGCGTCAGCAACTAACCAGAACTGGCGGGGGCGCATCGGGGCGGCGAAGCCAACTCCCGACATACCAACACCTGACATACCGAAACCGGACATCGTGAGGCCCGACATACCGACACCCGACATGGTGAGGCCGGACATACCGACACCCGACGCGGTGAGGCCGGACATGGTGGGAGCCGCCCACATTCCGACGCCGGAGGGGAACACGTAGGAACTGAGAGCTTGTTCGTGGATGCCGACTTGCTGGACCGAACCGGCGACGTGCTGCATGGAACCGAAGATAGAACCCGCTACCCGCAGGGATTCGGCAGATTCTGCCATGCCGAAGATTTGTTCGTATATAGCATTTTCGGTGCTGAAACCGAAGCCATTGGCTGCTTGTGCCATTTTCTTTGCCGGAGGAACCAGTTCGGCGAAGGTTTTGCCTTGCAACTCTTCTTCCCAATCGAGGGTGATGAATTGATCTTCAATCCAGTCGCTGGGATAGACGGGAGGAACGCGGACTTGGGCCGATCGAGCTAATACCAGCCAGCGGCCATCTGCACAGCGGTAGCCGATGTCGATCGCGTAGTCCCGATCGCTCACGGGGATTGGCACGTACCATTCCCGCGCCAGTTCGTCGCAGGGATATTCTTGAATGCTGTGCGGGCTTTGGATGTCGAGGTTAACATCTGTAACGTCGTAGATCCGCAGGGCGAGTTGCTGTCCTCCTTGGCGGCGCAATTCTTCTTTGCGAGCGTTGGGAATGTCCCAGTAAGTGTAAGCCCATTCTGGGTCGCGGGGCATTAAAACAACCCGGCTTTCGCCGTAGCCGTTGGGCAAATCTGCTAAACCTTCATCTACAGACGACAAAGAACCACCTGTTCTATCTTCTTGACCGAGTTCAAACTTTGCTGCTTCCACTGCTTCTTGTGCCTCTAGTTTGCGAGATGGGCTGTAGGAAAATTTGGTGCGCTGAATTTCTTGAATTGATGCCAGGAGTTGCGATTTCCGCATCCGGCTGTAGCGAGAGACTCCACATTCGCTAGCAACTCTGCGGAGTTGTCGCAAAGTCATCTCTTCTAATGGTGGGCGTTCTTTTGCCATGAGTTTGTTCTCCACTAATTTGGGATGGCGGGTTAGATTTTTCCGTTCAACACAAATGTGTTGAATTTTTGAGTTAGAAACTCTTTTAAATGCAAATATTATCGAGCTTCCAAATCTCTCCAACCTTTGAAGCCTTGCTTGTTTTTAGCTTGTCTTGTCCCCAATGCGATCGGGGGTTTGGACTTATTGGCTTCTGCGCGCACCGTCCGATCTAAATAAAGCTTTATCTGTCGATTCTTGATTGACAAGATCGATTTTGTGAGTGCGACCGGTGCTGCTAGCAACGCTGTGCTGGCAGCACACGCGCTATTCGACTCCCAGGGCTGCTTAATCCAAGCATTTCTTTGGGATCGCTTTGTCATGACTTAATGTTGCAGACAAGTTGCGATCGGGTCAAGGGGTCTTTTGCCTCAATCCTGGGTAGTTATACGCATTTTCGTGAGTTTGGGGATCAATATGTCAAGATTTCATGACAATGCGGTGCCAGCGGGGATCGTCCCAGAAACTATTGTCAAGATTCCCTGACATAAATTAGATGTAAGATTGAGTCGGCTGGGGCGGTAGTATAGATAGAAGAGATTGAGTACCAAATTTCCTAGGCTGGCACTTCGGCGATCGCAACTACAAACCAACAGTTCTGAAGGCAAAAATGGTTTGACGCGCTACTGATACAGATAAGGTGGGCACTGCACACCCTACACATAGAGGTTCTGCGTAAATCTTGTAAGATCTAAAATCTAAAATCTAAAATCTAAAATCGAATGACTATAACGCTTTACAACAGCTTGACTCGCCGCGAATCACCTTTTGAGCCCCTCGAACCAGGAAAGGTGCGGATGTATTGCTGCGGCGTTACGGTATACGATTACTGCCACGTCGGCCACGCCCGCGCTTACATTGTTTGGGACATGGTGCGGCGTTATCTGATGTGGCGGGGATACGATGTGCGCTACGTGCAGAATTTTACAGATATTGACGACAAAATTCTCAACCGCGCCCGCGAAACCAATTCCACAATGGAAGCCGTGGCGGAACGCTTCATAGATGAATATTTCGTAGATATGGACAAGCTGAATATTCTCAGGGCCGATGAATATCCCCGCGCCACCCATACAATCGACGGCATTAAACGGCTGATTCACGAATTAGAAAATAAAGGTTATGCCTATGCTTCCGGCGGCGACGTTTACTACAACGTGAGGCAGTTTGCCGATTACGGAAAACTTTCGGGCCGCAAGTTGGAAGAAATGCAGGCCGGGGCTAGCGGGAGATTAGAAACTGAAGAAATAGAAGCTCAAAAAAAGCAAGATTCCTCTGATTTTGCCCTGTGGAAAAGTGCTAAGCCGGGAGAACCTGCTTGGGATTCATCTTGGGGAAAAGGTCGCCCCGGATGGCACATCGAATGTTCGGCTATGGTGCGCGATTGCTTGGGCGAAACTATTGACATTCACTGCGGCGGTTCCGATTTAACTTTTCCGCACCATGAAAACGAAATTGCTCAATCTGAAGCCGCCACTGGCAAGTCGCTTGCTAATTATTGGATGCACAATGCTTTTGTGACTGTCAATGGCAAAAAGATGTCGAAATCTTTGCACAATTTTATTACAATTCGCGATTTGTTGGATGGGAATTGGTCGGGCGATACAGCTTTGGAAGGAAGCGAGAACTCAAAAGCGGTGGAACCGATGGCGGTGAGGCTGTTTGTGTTAACAGCGCACTACCGGAGTCAAATTGATTTTACCGAAGAGGCGATCGCCTCTGCAAAAAATGGCTGGCACACTCTTAAAGAAAGCCTACTTTTTGGTGATTTGCACGGTTCCCAATTGGACTGGGATTCAGATAAAATTCTGAAATCGCCCATAGGGGAGAGTGAGGCTGTACAGCAATTTAGAGCAGCGATGGATGATGATTTCAATACTCCTAATGCTTTAGCTGTTGTGTTTGAATTGGCGAAGGAATTGCGGCGCGAAAGCAATATAATTGTACATGGGGGAAAAACGGAAATGCCTTCGGAAGTGTTGCAACAAAAGTGGCAGACTCTGGTTAAGTTAGCCGAAGTTTTAGGATTTAGAAAACCCAGACTCGTCCCGCTAAGTGCGACTATCAATATCCCTTCCGCATCTTTCAGTATTAATAAATTTGAAATCATTAGCGGATTAACTGATGAGGAGATTGAGGTGATGATTCAGCAGCGGAAAGATGCCCGAAAAGCTAAGAATTTCGCTGAGGGCGATCGCATTCGCAACGAACTTAAGGATCGGGGCATTACTCTGATCGATCAAAAAGATGGTACAACAACTTGGAGTCGCCCCAGACACCACGTGCTAAGTGGGGATATCGATCTCGATCTCAAATTGTCCGGTATTGGTGAAGGTAAAATCATTAGGGGATTAACTGATAAGGAGATTGAGGTGATGATTCAGCAGCGGAAAGATGCCCGAAAGGCTAAGAATTTCGCTGAGGGCGATCGCATTGACAACGAACTTAAGGATCGGGGCATTACTCTGATCGATCAAAAAGATGGTACAACAATTTGGCATCGCAGTTGAAATTTAGAGTTTTTTAACCGCAGATGAACGCGGATAAACGCAGATGAAATTCCATCCGCCTTCATCTGTGTTCATCTGCTGATATCTACGGTTAAAAACTCCCATTCACAAACTCCGCAACAGCCGCGACAAATTCTGCGGTTGATTCGTAGGGCAAAACATTGCGCCCCGGCATTAATAAACCTTCCGCATTGGGAAAATGCGCTAAATATTGCGCTAATCTTTCATCCGGTTTCTCTTCCTTACCCGCTTGACTGATGCTTGAGGCTTTTTCTCCCATCACAATGAGTGCGGGTCGATCGAACTTTTGAATCGTACCGCTGTAATCCTGGCGCCAAAACCCCGCTAAAAACGAGAAAACCGCGTGCCGGCTGTCAGGATTTGCCGCCCCAGCCTGCAAAGCATCCAACCATTGGCTGTCAACTTGTGCCGCATCGCCAAACAGTTGTTTCACAGAAAAAGAACGCAAAAACTCAGCGCGTCTGGCGTAGCGATAAAAAGCGTTTCCCAACGGAGAATTTAACAAATTCCAGACAATTCGTTGCTGTCTTTCTGTCGAATGTTTGTTCATCACCGCCCAAGCTGGAGGCCCTGCGAGAACTAAGCCACGAATTAAATTGGAGCCGCTTTCCTGCTGCATTTTTGCTAAAGCCAAGGCTACAGACAGTAAAGCACCTTGCACGAGTACGATCGCAGGTTTTTTGACTACAGTTTCCAAGAAATACTGCAACTGTGCAGCCCAATCGTCAGGATAGCAAGCCACAGCCGGCATTTCGCAATCGCCGCAGCCCAAAAGGTCGGGATTATAAATCGGATTACTGTTCCCTGCTTTGTACCAACTATCACAAAATCTATGCCAAAAGATTCTTGACAAACCAACTCCTATCGGATGAATTAATAACAAAGGGATGCTATCTTCTGTCGCAGTAGTTGGGTGGTAAATCTCGTAAGCACAGCGATAATTTTGCCATTCGTAAAACAGCGTTGGGGATTTTATAGACGAAATGGCGGACAAATCTTGGGTTGAATATTGCGGCTGCATATTAATCTTTTAATTTTTAATGTACTATGCTACGACAATGCGAGTTTGAGCTTGGACATTTGGTTGCGAGTGGGCAATACGAATCTCTACATTGCTGCCGAGTGCGTTGAGAAAACTAAATAGGCGTTCTGTAGAGAACTCGGATAATTTACCGCGCATTAGTGCTAATATCTTGGGTCGATCGATTCCTAAGAGCTTTTCTGCTTCAGTCTGGCTTAGTTGGCGTTCGGAAATTAACTCACTGATTTGATGAGCTAGTTGTGCCTTAATCAATAATTCATCAGGATTGGGGAGCCATAAGTCAGCAAAGACATTCCCACTGCTTGAATGCACTTTCATAATCTTAATTGTAACTTATATCATATCGTTTATTATAAAATCAAGGCTGAGACGAGCGCCAAAAATATAATTACTTCATCATGTCAGAACAGCGGATAACCATTTCTTTACCTAACTTGCTGCTGATTGTAGCATCGTCCTTGCTGCTAGTGCTGCTGTGGCAATTGCGGAGCCTGCTAGTAATTCTAATGATATCAGTCGTGCTGGCCGCATCGATCGTCCCGATCGTTAATTGGGCCGAAACCATGCGAGTTCCCCGCTGGCTGGCGGTGATTATGGTTTATTTAACTCTCATCGGCGGATTTAGCGGGACGGTAGTGTTAATCGGCCCCACGGTAATCGAACAAATAGAGTTACTGCTGCGGCAGTTACCAGTTTATGTCGAAAGTTTGCGAACTGTGGCAACTAATGTATTGAGTCGGTTGAGCGACGACGCCCCAACCTTGGTGGGTCAGTTGGTGGACACTCAATCGCTGACTAATTGGCTGATTCGATCGAGCCAACAACTGGTTTTGCGATCGTACAGTTTAACGAGAGGCATTCTAGGCGGGGTCTTCAGCCTAGTTTTAGCATTATTTATTTCAGGTTACATGGTTGCCGACAGCGACACATTAATCAAAAGTTTGGTGCAGTTTTTCCCGAAACCTTGGGATGCAAAATTAGCTTCACAAGCGGCGCCAATCGGTCAAAGAATGGGGAGTTATATTCGCGGGCGAGTGTTAGTTTCGGGCATTTTAGGGATATTTATTACCACAGGTTTGAGCGTTTTGGGAATGCCGGAATTTGCTTTAGGCTTGGGTGCGATCGCAGGTGTGACAAACCTGATTCCATTCATCGGGCCAGTATTGGGAGCAGTACCAGCATTAATTGTAGCATTAGCTAAAGGTGGCTGGGTACTTGTGTGGGTATTGCTGTTATTTGTAATCATCCAAAACTTGGAAACTTACGTACTCGATCCTTTGCTGGTTGGTTCATCGGTTGGTGTGCATCCTTTATATCAATTGCTGTCTGTATTGGGAGGCGTTCAAGTATTGGGAATTATCGGAGCTGTAATTGTACCGCCTTGGTTTGCGGGAGTGGCAGCTTTGATTGAGAACTTGTATTTAAAACCGAAACTTATGAGCGAACATCGAGAGACAATAAATCAAGCCAAAAATAATTCTGACTTGCCGCCTGTTACGCCTTCGGCGTGACACTAACTACCTCCTGGACAATTCAACAGAGTATCTACAAATTCGCCGACTAAAGACTAAAAACTAAGGACTAATTGCCACTTCAATGCGGCGGTTGCGCTGCCGATTAGTATCAGAACTATTATCTACCGAAGGGCTACTTTCTCCATAGCCGATCGCCACCCAATGATACTTCTGACCGAGCACACCCGACAAATACTGCACCACAGCCTGAGCCCGCGCAAACGACACATTGCGATTGTCCGCCGCTTCCCCCGCGTCGTCAGTATGGCCGGCAACCCGCACCGTCGCCCCCTCGTGATTGCCCAACTCCGCCACCAAATTGTCCAAAATCGCATTAGTTCCCGCGCGCAAAGAAATGCTGCCAGTATCAAACAAAACATCGCTGGGCAGAGTCACCATCAGCCCATCCCCCCCAAACACCGGATTATTGGCATTCTGTGGGGTAGTATTCACCGTTTCAGGGTTCAGACTCGGGCTGCTGCCGATCGCCGGTAAAGCAGGAACAGGACTTGCCGCCGTTTCCGGCCCCGCCAATTCGCGCGACATCAACTGCAAACGCTTTTCCAAAGTTTCCGTCGGGCGGCTGCTGCCCAACTGACTCTCCAAAGCCGCCGTGCGACCAATCAGCGCGTTGAGTTCGCCCTGCAACTGTCTCAAATCCGACTGCAATTTCTCTCTCTGGGCAGGACTGACTGTTGACTGGGAGGTTGGTGTAGCGGTTGGTGGCGGCAGCGCCGGAATTTGCCTTGCTGGGGCGCGTTTCGGGCTGGAGGTCAAATTTTGAGTTACACGCAGCAATCTCTCTGCCAGCGGCATCTCCGTCGCCCCTGACGGATAAATTTGAGCGATCGCCATCCCCAACACCCACGCAAAACCGCTGCCCACCCCCAGCAGCAGCAGTCGAAAAATCAGCGACAGTACAAGCAAACCTTTTCCCCGCGACTTGGAGACGCGACTGGGGGGGATTGAAGGTTTTTGGTTAAAAGATCGCGTCATATTTCATCCCTCTCGGTGTACAGACCAGATTAATTTCGATACTATCTTACCTATCCGATTTGAAATTTTAGATTTTAGATTTTAGATTTGTCCTCCCATCTCAAATCTAAAAAAGAAACCCGGTTTCTATAAATCTGGGGTTTGGTGGCGAAGCATTGAGGCAGAAACCGGGTGTCTAATCCGTTGCGTGCCAGCCTGAATCTGTTGGATAATTCAGTAAAACTTTTGGAAAAAAAACCGATGACTGACCCTTTAAATAGCCCTTATCCCGTTCCTTGGGAATGGATTAGTGCCACTCATGTTAAAGTGAGCTCAACTGGCGGCACAGGCCTCCGCTATTATCGCAGTCCATCCCTAGTATCAACTAACGGCCAATACGCAGCTTACAGTCGAATTGAGTTGCAAGTGCAGCCGGAATTCTCCCGGTGTCGGGTTAGCAGCGTCATGTTTGTGGAAAATCTCAAAACCGGCGAACTGCAAACAGTGGCGGCTGCTTCGCCACTGGCGGAAAGTGGGATGTATGGTAGCGATGATACAGATATGTCCGGGACGATCGCCATTTTAGTGCCTGTTTCTTGGAATCAAGACGGTTCCCGCATTCTCGCCCGCGAATTTGAAGCACTTTTCAACTCTTCCGATATGTCCGACTACGGTGTCATTTGGGACAAAAATGATAATTACACTTATACCGTTGCTCCCGCTCGCAGTCTTTACACTCATGCTGTATTGTTGGGTTGGAGTCAAGTTTGTCCCGGAAAAGTTCTGTTCCGCGCAGGAAATTTGGGCGATCGATCTTGGCCTCTTTGTGCAGTTGATATGACAGGGCAAACGGTAGCAGTCACCGAGGACAAACCCCTAGTTTTCGGCAGTCAAGCCAGCACAGACTGGATCGAACCTAAAACTCGTTTTTAGATATTATGGCGGCATTTTCTTTGATCGGGCCAACAATTTTTTTAGTGTCAGGTCAGTCTTTCAACCAATTCATTTTGACCCTGGGGCTGATTATTTTAGCTGTTGTTTTTGGTTTAACAGCATTTATTTTTATTCGCATTTTCTTCAATTGGTTGCAGGCGAAATTGGAGAACCGTCGCCTTTTTTTTGGCCGCTCGTTCACAAGAAACACTGGTCATTTAACCGCTGATATTTCACAACCTGAAAAGGTTTTTTTAGAACCTCGATTCGTAGAAAGTGACGGCAATTTAACTGCTACTATTTTTGGAGGCAAAAGCGATATTTCAGCAGCGCTTGAGCCGGAGATAATTTGCGATAATTCGGCATCAGTTGCCTATCTCTACAAGCCGATCGCTCTTTGGCACGGGCGCTTAATTTTGCCGTCACACGAACAGCGCCAGCCCTACGGTACAGTGTTTTTTGAAGTAATCAATGCCCCCAAAAAATATCAAAACTTTATTGGCAAAACAGCATTTTTGAAATGGAGTACAAATCGCGAAGTACAGTTTTTTGCCCACGCAGTAACGCAGGATATCAACTTCACAAAACAGGCTAAAGATAGTAAAAAATCTGGCAACATTCATCCAGATAGATTGAACGGCTGGCGAAATGTAGGCCCTTTAGAAACTCTAGCAGGCAGCAGACTCGAAGACAGCGTGACTGTGATGCTACGCAGGCCAGTAATTGCGATTAATTATAGCAGCAGCGATCGCCATGAACTCACGATCGATCGCGAACCAGTACAAATTATCGGACGTTTCTGCGCCTTAGTCTCAATTTTACAGAGAAAAGAAGCCGACAGCGACAAATTTATTGTCCGGCATTTCAACAAAACATCTCAACAATTTGACAGCGCAGCCGAAATCATTCGGATTCCGCAAGTACAGCCAGACAAAAATGGCGTAGCGAGGTCTACCAATCACCTGATCGAAAAATCGCCATTAAATTCAGACGGCTGGTACATTTACGGCGAAAGAGACGAAGACAGTATATTTGTAGTGCAGGCAATCGAACCCCGCAAAATTGCCCAATTAACACCCGATGAAACACATTTCGGTTTAAAAAAATCTCTGGCTTATTTAAGCAGCAAAAATTGGGAAAATACACCAGCACAAAAAGGGCAAGCAAAAAGAGTATTGTTAACCCCAAATGATGCTACAGAAAACGCTTCCATCTCTCCTTGGCAAGAAGGAGATATCGGGATAGTGATTCACAGTTTCGGGGGTATCGGTGGCAAAAAAGGCGAACGGCCACCGCTGGGAATTGTCACCGGACATTTTGCTTTCGGAGTAGCAAAAGTGGTGCGCGATCGCTTTACCAGCGAACTGCGTTTTGACATAGAATACAAACAAGTTTACGCCCACAATCCCGACGGAATTGTTGCCGGTTCCAGCAAATGGCAAAGCTACATGGGAGACTTGCAGCGCGGCTGGTTGGGCGATCGCCCGGTTTGCGATATCATCTGTAAATTAGACTGCGTGTGTTGCGACTACGATTTTGACGGCATCACCTTGTCGCCTTTAACCGAATTAAACCAGCAACTAGATATCATGATGGCCCGTTACCGCAGCGGAGACGGCACCGGCGCAAGTTTAGTGACGCCAGCAACTTCTTGCGTCCAAGATTCAAGTCAGGCAATTTACGCGACAATTAAAAAAATCACTTCCGAAATAGAGTCAAATCCTCAGATTCAAGACTGGTTGAAAACACATCCCACCGATGCACAAACCCAAAGATTTCACCAGTTAGTAGCATTAGGAGAAAGTTTAGAAACAGTATTAATGCCCCTCGGTATTGTTCGTCCAGATTGGCGCAAAAATTCCAGATTAGCGGGGATTGATTCTGAATTGAAAAAAACCTTTTTTGTTGGTATAGCAACCCTGATAAAAGCTGCTATTAGTTACCGCACAATGTTGCCGAGGCGCACCCAAGATGAAATCGCCAAAGTTTTATTAAAACAAGGAGCATTTTTGTGGATAATTCGCACCAATCAAGTCGGAGGATTTGACCCAGATATTGAGCCGATCGCACCTACAGGCTTTTGAGGAATTGGTTTGTAGATGATTCGGCGATTGAAATCGATACTAGAAAAACAAAGTCTGCCTCCGCAGACTAAGAGATTGAGAGGGGTATTAAAGCCGGATTTGGTATCAGTCAACAGTCAACCGTTAACAGTCAACAGTCAACCGTTAACAGTCAACAATCAACCATTACCAAGGAGTGACTAGAACATTGCCGTCTGGTGCCAAAACTACACGGAAATCAGCCAGCGCTTCCGCAGGTGGCCGGGTGCCAACCGGTTTGTAAAGCAACTCAGACAACGGCGTTTCGGATCTCTCGACTGCTGCCGAATTCTCCGACTTGTAACCGACAATCGCCCCGTCTTGGGCCACACTCACCCGATAAACCAACTCCGCATCAACCGGAGGCTGATTCTTCACAACTCCGTCAATTTGCTGGGAAAGTTTGCCCCTCAAAAGCTCAATTTGCCCTGGATCGGTAATGGGCACGGCTGCTGCTTCAGGGCTTGCCAAACCTTCAGCAACAGGACTGGGCGTGCTTTCGGGCGAAGTATTCGACTGCGGTGTGGCCAACGGTGAATCGTCCGACTGCGGTGTGGCCAACGGTGAAGCGTCCGGCTGCGGCGCGGGGATCGGAGTCGGCGAAAGCGATTCAGCGTTCGGAGTTTGAGTCCCAGGCAGCAAACCGTCAGCAGGGGGCGTGGGATTGGGATTAGGCGAACCCGATCCGCCCGGATTCGGTGTCCCCTGATTCTGGCCTGCAGGATTGGGCTGCGGCACCGGATCTCTCTGGCGCTGGACTTCCGGCACCGGCACCAAGAAAAATGCCATCGCAGCCAAAGCCAAACTCGACACCCCCACCACAGCAGGTAAAGTCCGCTTTGCCAAAGGTTCGGCCGACTTGATATAACGCTTGGAAATTGGGGTTAATTGCAGCGACAATTCCGGCAGCGTCTGCGTGTCGGCAAAAAACTGATCGATCGCCTCTACCAAGTCAAATAGCTGTACCGTCGTCAAATCTACTTTTGCCGACAGTTCTGTTTTTTGATCGATTTGGGTTGCGCTGCCTGTGGAGGTGGGTAGAACGGTCAACCGATGCACGTTGCCGTCAATTCTGTGTAACTGCACCATACCCACATTCGGGCCGTAGCGATCGGGATAATGCACTCCGCTCATAAATTCTTGAGCGTAGCTGCTGACGGCCCTCACCAAGCTTTCAAAAAAGTCTCGTCCCCCGCTTAGGGGCTCGCCGAGACCGTTCACATAGCATTCAGCGCTCATTAATATGGAAAGCACCGGTCGTATATCTAACTGGCTGGCTGCCGATCCATCGCTCAACCCTTCTAGAACCAGGGTGCAATTTGGCAGACTGTACTGACGCCTAATAGTCATTTTTTATTCAACTTCTCCATCAAACAGGCTAACCCAGAAGCGCTGCATTCCGGCTGTGCCTGTACAAAATAGCAGTTTGCTCAACAAGTTCAAAGCTAGTTCGTTGAGCTTGTCGTCGGAATCGTAAGCTGCAACTAGCGATCGCTTGGGGTTCATGCGCGATCGAAAGTGAGCTCTAAAGCGTTCTAAATACTCCGCCAGCGGCAGGTTCTGGTTGAGGGGGATATTTCTCGATCGCAACTGCTGCGAGTCTAGCAGCAACTGCCGAATTGTCGCGGTTAACTTGCGCGCCATATTACAGGCGATCGCCACCAGCGCTTTTGCCTCCACAATGGTAAGCGAGCGGCGCTGCGTGTAGCGTCTCAGCGGGTTAGTATTACGCATCAGCCAAAGGGCAACCCGATTTTTGATAATTGATTCCAATTCCAGGTCCTTTGACACTGCCAGCATTTCTTCCGCACCTCCGAGATACAAGGCTTCGATCGCCAGCAACATCAAGTCAATTTGCAATCTGGCCCGGCGGGGACACCCGCCATCGTTCGGCGACAAGTCTGGCAAACTGTCTAAAATTAACGGGTTTGACTGGGTAAGCGAAGTTTCTGACGGCATTAAGATCACGGCAACATCCATTCCAAACAAACTATACGGGCACGGGGGGTCTTGAGCAAGACAAATTCTCAACCAAGAACTTCTCTGGGATACTTTATTTTTATCATTAACTTTTAGGTATATTTTCAATTTAGCAGCAACCGACCGTCGTGGGCGAGTTCCGGCGGCCGGAGTTCGATCGCCCACTCCCCCACCACCGCCCCGCCCCGCTTTGTGATTCCTTGCTTCCTTACGGGAGAAGGGGAGAGTCGGAAAGCGACAAAGAATTACCCATTTCCCATTTCTTATTCTCTATTGGGCTCAATCAATGTTCCTGCTTCTGGGGTTTCGCCGCTGCTTCTCTTTGAGCCGTAAAATCACTAGCAGCCGCCCCATCGGTAAGACTAATTTTTCCCTTGAGGCTTTCTTGCTCGACAATTCCGCGCATTTTAACAGAACTGTTTTGACCGGTTGCTGTGGAGTCGCTGCAACCCGCTAAATTAGGAACCGCACCCGACAAGTTCAATCCTTGAGTTTCCCACTTACCAAGTAGAGAAGGTTTCCCTTGAGCTGTTTTTTCCCTGCCCTCCCTGCTGCCCGATCGCAAATTACCGCTCAAATAAACACCCGATTGCTCAATTGTCAATACCAAAGCATCAGAAGCATCAGATTTAAGACATTCGGGCAAACTTTTAGGATCGAAGCGATAATTTCCCGCAATTGCCGGAGGAGCGTTTAAATTTGTTTCGCCATAAGCAGTTACTACTTTAAACAGCAGTGAAACTGAGCCGATCGCAATCCCGTAAAATGCCAGCGATTTGAGGCTTAAATGATTCATCATCTTGGTAATTAATAATTGGGAATTGGGCATCAAAAACAATCAACTCTCAACTGTAAACTCTCAACTGTCAACTGCCAACTGTCAACAGTCAACCGTCAACTGACTACATTTGAGGAAGTACCGATGCCAAGTGCGATCGCACTCTAACGTAACACCGCGCAATCAGCAGCGAAGAATGACACTGCACAGCCAATTCATCAGTATACTGTCCCAAAGTTTGGCGCTCAATTCCCCACTCCCGACTCGTACCCGCAATAGTCAAATCAGCATTAGCAGAAGCCGCCACCACGGCTTGAATTGGCTCAGCAGCCTCCACAATCGGAGTTTCAATGCGCGATCGCACCTCAACCGGTAACTGATCCATCACTCGCTGAAACTCGTAACTCAGCTCGTTTTCAGCTTCCCCGTCAACCGCCACCCGCAGCACCGTCAAACGGCGTTCCTCGCTATTTACTAACAGTCTCAGCGCCAATTCTAACCCCAAATCATCGTGAATGTTTGCCGCGTAAGGTACTAACAAGTTATTCAACCTTTCCCGGCCTCTGTCAACAAAAATTGCTACATCCACCTTAGCGTTGCTGAGAATTTGGCCGACACGCCCTCCCAAACGGTTGCTGCTAAAAGTAGGTCTGTGCCATCCTACTAAAATCAAATCCGCGCGATCGATCTCCGCAATTTGGGCCGTTTCCCGGGCTACATCATTAGTAACCCGAATGATGGGATGTACAAATTTTCGCCCCTCTGGCAGTTCCAAACTATCAATCAATTCTGATAATTTCGAGCGGCGCTCTTGAATAATGCGATCGGCTTCCGCAGGCGTACTTTCAAAGGCATAGTCATCATTTAATTCTATCAAACTCAGAGGATGAACCGCCGCCGACTGTAAATCGTCACCACCCATACCCGCAGCCGGCTGCGCTAGCGCTACAGCTAGTCGCAGTAAACCTTTCTGCGTGCTGGGATTGGCAACCGGTACTAAAATTCGATAAGTGGGCAGCAATTTGCTAGCAGTTTCTTCGCTGCTGTCAGCAATTTGTGAATCTTCTAATTCTGAATTCTCAGAGTTAACTTCTGAAATATCTAATCTAATTAACCGTTTTGGATAAGTCCACTCCAACAGCGGCGAAGTCATAAAAGTTGTCACTAAAGCCATGATGACTAACATCGTAAATAGCAGCGGCGAAACTACGCCCAGCGAAAGACCGATATTCAGCACAATTAGTTCAGTCAAACCACGAGTATTCATCAGCCATCCCAGCGCTGAAGCTTCGCGGTTGTTGATGCCACAAACTCTCGCCGCAACGTAAGTGCCGACGTATTTGCCGACAATTGCCACTCCCAAAACTGCGGCGCACAGCAGCCACAATTCGGGAGTGTTGAGCAAGCCGATTTGAGTCCGCAACCCGCTATAAGCAAAAAATATGGGCAGCAGAAATATTAGTACAAAATCTTCGGTTTTTTCTGCTAATTCTCTGGTTAATCCCGCATTCTTAGGCATGGCAGCACCCAGCAAAAATGCACCGAAGATTAAATGAATGCCGATCCATTCAGTAATTAAGGCCGAAGCTACAACTCCCATGTAAATTCCCGACAGCACTAACTGTGTTAATCTGCCAGTGCGGTTGTAGTGTTTGGAAAGTCGCTGCAAGAACCAGCGGACTACAGTCAGCATGAAACCGATGTAAATTAAAGATGCAATAATTGTCGGCAAAGCGCCTAACATCGAGTTAGTTCGAGTAACTGCGATCGCTACTGCTAACAAACACCACGCCGTCACGTCATCTACCGCAGCGCAAGTCAAGGCCAGCGTCCCCAATTTTGTATTCTGCAAGTTGTGCTCTGTAATAATTCTGGCCAGCACCGGAAAGGCCGTAATGGACATCGCAGCGCCCAAAAACAAAGCAAAAGCGGTAAAGGAAACGCTATTATTTGAAACGATGGGATACAGCAGCAGTGCGAGCAAGCTTCCCAGGGAAAACGGCACTAGAATGCTGACGTGTGAAGTTAAAATCGCGATATCTAAATTGCTTTTTAGGTACTTTGGATTCAGTTCCAAACCAATCAAAAACATGAAAAATATTAACCCCACCTCAGATAGCACGTTGAGGAAGGGAACGGCCTCGGCTGGAAAAAGTGCTGTTGCTAAATCTGGTGCAACTAAGCCAAACAGAGAAGGCCCAAGCATAATTCCTGCTACAATTTCTCCAATGACTTGAGGTTGTTTGATCGCTCGAAATCCTAAACCTACAAGTCTCGAAAGTGCGATGACAATTAGAACTTCAAGCAGAACGAGAATGGGTATGGGCATGACGTTTTTAGCTTTGGGATTTTTGCGGATCGAGAGGGCAGGCTATTAAAGCTGACTGAATTGCCGATCGAAAAAAATGGATACCAGCTCGATCGAAGGTAGAAGGCACAAGAGGCCCACCAACAACGCCATTCTCTCACAAGCGAACAAAGGCTTTGGCAACCTCCCACCTGCATTTTTCGTTTTTAAGAAGCGCTTGCGAGTAACTTTAACCGCAGCGTGTACACCCCGCACCCAACCCGCGCACTAAATCTCACCTCCGGGTGCAAAGCCAACCCTACGGATATCAGATTGTCAGAAAAAGTAGCGCGCGCTGTGATAAACTAGAAAAGTTGTTTAAATTCGCACATCCGGGTTTTCGGGTGTTTCTAGGGCGCAAACCTTCAGAAATACGACCGGGTGGAGGATTAACCCGAATTAGGAGTTAAAAATACAATGCCAGTAGTCAGTTTGGCTCAAATGTTAGAGTCAGGGGTTCACTTCGGACACCAAACCCGTCGGTGGAACCCGAAAATGTCTCCATACATTTTCACAGAGCGCAACGGGGTTCACATCATCGACCTCGTGCAAACCGCTCAGCTTATGGAAGACGCCTACGAGTACATGAGAGTTGCCTCAGAAAAAGGCAAAAAGTTTTTGTTCGTGGGTACGAAGCGCCAAGCTGCCGGGATTGTAGCCCAAGAAGCTCAACGCTGCGGTGCTTATTACGTCAACCAGCGCTGGCTGGGGGGAATGCTCACCAACTGGACGACGATTAAGTCCCGCGTGGAGCGCCTCAAGGATTTGGAGCGCCGTGAGGAAATCGGCGCCCTCGATTTGCTGCCGAAAAAAGAAGCTTCGGTACTGCGCCGAGAAATGGCAAAACTCCAGAAATATCTGGGCGGGATTAAATCTATGCGGAAGATTCCCGACGGAGTAGTGCTGGTAGACCAACGTCGCGAGTATAATGCGGTGTTGGAATGCCAAAAGTTGGGAATTCCTATCGTCTCTCTGTTGGATACCAACTGCGACCCGGATTTGGTTGACATTGCGATTCCGGCGAATGACGATGCTATTCGATCGATCAAGCTGATTGTCGGCAAGCTGGCTGATGCCATCTACGAAGGTCGTCACGGTCAGCAGGGCGGCGAAGGTGACGAAGACTACGACTACGAAGGTGGTTACGAAGGCACTGAATATGATGTCGAAATCGAAGAATTGGATGACCCCAATTATGTAGATCCCGACGACGCCGCTGACGCTGACGGCGAAGAAACCGAAAGCTAGTATTGCCCTCGGAATCTGACACCAGGAAATTAAAAATTAAAGATTGAAAATTAAAAATAATTATTATTTTTAGTTGGATATTTTTAATTTTTAATTGTACATAGGACGAGTCTAAGTCATTAGTAGAGTTCTGGTAAAAGCCTTCATTCTGTGAGCGCCATAATTAATTATGGCGCTACACATACAAAGTCGATACTAAGATCGACAGGGTATTTCTTCAATTTGGTCTAATCATTAACATTAAAATTAGTGACTAATGGCTAATGACTGATGACTAATGACTAACGACTAATGACTAATGACTAATAACTAATTTTGATTGGGAACTTAAAGAAGATGGCGGACATATCTGCAAAACTTGTTAAAGAACTGCGCGACAAAACCGGCGCGGGCATGATGGACTGCAAAAAAGCCCTCGCTGCAAACGATGGCGATATCGAAACATCCATTGAGTGGCTGCGGAAAAAAGGTCTAGCCGGGGCTGATAAAAAAGCAGGACGAGTTGCTTCAGAAGGGCTTGTAGGTAGCTACATTCATACAGGCGGTCGCGTGGGAGTGCTGGTGGAAGTTAACTGCGAAACAGATTTTGTGGCACGCCGCGAAGAATTCCAAACTTTGGTGCGGAATATTGCGATGCAAATTGCAGCTTGCCCGAATGTGGAATACGTGAAAGTTGAAGATATCCCACCCGAAATTGTCGAAAGAGAAAAGGCAATTGAAATAGGCAAGGACGACTTGGGCAACAAGCCGGACAACATCAAAGAAAAGATTGTTCAAGGGCGCATTGACAAGCGCATGAAAGAGTTATCTTTGATGGATCAGCCTTTTATTAGAGATCAGAATATCTCGGTGGAAGAGTTGGTGAAACAAACCATCTCCCAAATTGGAGAAAATGTCCAAGTGCGCCGCTTCGTGCGCTTTGTCTTGGGCGAAGGCATTGAGAAGGTAGAAGCTAACTTTGCCGATGAAGTGGCAGCCCAAATGGGTGCTCAATAATCCCAACTTAAGATTAAAAATTAAAAATTAAAAATGTGAAACCTGGAATTTTTGCATTTTTAATTTTTAATTTTTACAGGACTTATGGACAGACTATATTTGTAGGGTGTGGACTGCACACCTTACTACTACAGATAGCGTAAGAATTTAGAACTTGCGTAAGTCTTATTTTAATTTTATACGAGAGATATGGTGCGACCAAGAGAGCGAATAGAGCAAGATTTGGCAGGACTCGAAGAGGCTTTAGCAGCCTTGAAGTTGGAGTTTAGCAATACCTATGAAGGTTATTTAACTGCGTTGGGACAAGCGGTGAGGCAGCAGTTAATTTTGGCTTGCTATCACCTTTGCACTCAAGCAGTACCGGAGTCGTTTCTCAAGTTGTCCTTCGAGGGGAGGCAAAAAATGCAGCAGTCTGTAAGGGCTTTGGCTGCGGCGTCGGAGGAAAAATTGCGATCGCTGGTGAGTGAATCAGAAGCAGATGAAGAAATAGAGGAAGAAGAGGAAGAAGAGGAAGAAGAGGAAGAAGAGGAAGAAGAGGAAGAAGAGGAAGAAGAGGAAGAAGAGGAAGAAGAGG